>NZ_JAUBOV010000208.1:0-1203 GCF_036700405.1 Microcoleus sp. T3_D1 | reverse complement strand
TGACCGGAAAACGAGACGCAAGCCCCTGGCTTTAGACACGGGGAAAAGTCGGTAGCGGTTTCAACCGCCTTGAACAATTCTTTATATTTCGACACACAGTATACAGGTTGGTTGGTATATACTGTAAATATGAAAACAAAACTAAAATCCAACAGCAATGTAACCTACTGTTGCAATTATCATATTGTGTGGTGTTCAAAGTATCGTAGGTCTGTGTTGATTAACGGTGTAGATGTTCGCCTGAAAGCGATTTTACAAGAAGTTTGCACTGAATTCAACGCCGAACTAATAGAAATGGAAGTAATGCCAGAGCATGTTCATGTTTTAGTAGGAGTAGACCCACAATTCGGGATTGCCAAGTTGATCCGATATTTGAAAGGACGTTCATCTCGACTATTGAGACAGGAATTTCCTTGGTTAAAAAGCAGACTGCCAACTCTGTGGACGAATAGTTACTTTGTTGCAACAGTTGGCGGTGCGCCACTATCAGTGGTCAAGCAGTATATCGAAAATCAAAAAAATGTCTAATTACGGATGCCAGCAAAACTTAATTAATGCTGATTTCAGTCTGAAAGCAATTTTAGAGTTTGTCTGTGGTGAATCAAACAAGCTAGCAAACTGCGCCTTGTACTACGGTCGTCAGTTGTATTTCAAAACTGGCAAAATCCCTGGGAAATATGATTTCCATAAAATGTTTAAATCGAATTTGCATTTTAAGGCTCTGTATTCCCATGTCGCACAGCAAACTTTAACCAGTGTCGCTGAATCCTTCAGTTCATACATTGGGCGGCTATTGGGAATCAAATCTGGGACTGTTACGCAGCACCCAAAGCTACCAAAATACAGAAAAGATTCTCTGAAATTAGTGACATTCCCGATCGCGGATGTCAAACTCAAAAACGGGTTGTTACGGTTCCCACTAGGTAGTAAAGTCAAGCTTTGGTTTGGAATCGGAGAATTTTTCTTGCCGATGCCGTCAAACTTGGACTACAAGAAACTGGTTGAAATTCGGATTCTTCCCAGAAATCGCTGTTTTTACGCCGAGTTTGTATATCGAACAGAGGAGCAGCTTGGTAGTGCTGTGCTTCCCGGAAGTGTCCTGGGGTTAGATCATGGAATTAATAATTGGTTAACAGGCGTATCCAATGTAGGAACTTCTTTTATTATTGATGGACGACATCTAAAGTCTTTGAATCAGTGGTA
>NZ_JAUBOV010000163.1:0-5070 GCF_036700405.1 Microcoleus sp. T3_D1 | reverse complement strand
AAAAAGATGGCTATTCCTATGGATTTTGATTCAAGGCGACTGAAGTCGCAGCCGCTTTCCTCCCCATGTCGGTAGCCCGGGGCTTCTCGCTCGTTTTCTGGTGATAAGTCAGGTTCGTAGTAAGGACTGAGCGTCCTTCTTTTTGAGGACTGAGCGTCCTCACTACAAACCATTTTTATGAATTGCAATCGCTCGGACTTGATATTACCTCAAGTCCGAGCGATTAACCGTTGTGTAATTAAAACAAAAAACTGGTTCTAATTACAAAAATCACTGTATCTGGATTTCGCTTGTCGTGGTTGGGAGCTGTCAGCCAAATTACACCAGGAGTAATTGAGATATTATCATTGATTTGATACCTGTAGAATCCCTCGATGTGAAAGCCGACATCGCGATCTTTTCTCTGTCCTGGAGACACTCCAATAGCTTCAGCGAGAGCGCTATTGCTCGTGCCAGCCAATCGAGGTTGCATGCCAAATACAATCCCTCCTTGATTGCCTTCTTTAATCAAGTCGGGAAAATTGAGATTCACAGCATAATTCCAAACATCAGCATCTCCTTTAACATCACCTAAAGCGCGAGCTTTCTGATAACCCAACCACCCACCAACTTCAAAGCGACGGCTCAATCTGTAATTAGCTTGGATTGCATAACTATTAGCAACAACTGGATTATTAAAAGCACCTTCTCCATTGACTTGAATTATCTTGGCCGCATTACTTCCAGCTAGAGTGTCTGTTCCAAATTTAGGAGAATATGAGTTGATGTAGAGGACACCAACTTTGAGGCGATCGCTAGTATAAAGTAATTGGGCAAAGGCTGTATAACCTCCATTAAATAATCCCGAACCCCGACGGGGACTAGAGACGCTACCTGCTTCGCCAAAGTAACCCCCATCTATTCGGAAATTGTTACTTAGATTGAAATTAAAGCCAATACCTCCCTCTCCAGCAGTAGGAACATACATCGGATTAACTTGACCGAAGTTAGAGATAGCAGCAGTAGCTGGATCTATAAAAGGTGTAACCGTATCGGTAAGGAATGAGGCATCGACTGCCAGAGCGTTCAGATAAATTCGCAGGCGATCGCCAACAGGAAATTGATATTCTAACTGGCGAAGCGTTACAGTATTTGGGTCGCCACTAGCTGTTACGAAGCGAGTTTCATCCGATACTCCAGCCGAAGCAGCAGCAACACTGCCTCCAAATGTTGATCCTGTATCGAATAGTTTGATATTGTGCGACTGAAGTTGAACTATCAGATTGTCTTTTCCTGTAAAACTGGTGTTTAAAGTTAGTCGCAGCCGATAATTGAAAGAGGGGTTATTGACATCGCTGGCATTCTCGCCAAATGCGTCGCCCAAGAAGGTAATTAGTTGACCGCTAAGTTTGGTTGTTGTGGAAAATTGGTTAGCTTCTAATTCGGAAGTGCGGGCTTCCAAAGCGTCAACGCGACCTCGCAAGGTTGCCAATTCGACAGCAAATTCTTCCTGCAATTTCTGGATAGCAGCTAATTCTTCTTTCTTGACTATATTTGCTGTTCCTGATGAGATTAGCTCGTTCATTCTATTCAAACAAGCATTGAGACCCGCTGCAAATTCATAGCGAGTCATCGCTCGATTGCCTCGATAGGAACCGTCGGGATAACCTTGCAAACAGCCGTAACGTTCTACGAGCGATCGTACTGCTTCAAATGCCCAATCAGTTGGTTGTACGTCCGATAGTTGAGAAACAGATGTTATCTGTCCTAAAGGTTCTATTTCTTCTGTTAATTCTTGGATTTCCTGGATAAAATTTACAGTCTCCTGAGATGTGGGCTGCGCTACTTGGGATTCTGTAGCGAGGGCTGCATTATTCGTCAATAAAACATTGCTCAAACAAGCTAAACCAAACAGTATGTTTTTGTAGCAAATCTCAGTCATACTTCCTCTTTTTTTAAGTTGTACCGCTTTAATTGTCCTATAAATTATAGGATTTTTGATTGAAGTTGGGAAGACTTTGGCAATAATTTGTAACAGCCTAATATACTGTTTTTCAGTAACATGAGGTACATCGGTAATGGGTAATTGTAAGGATTTTTGAGTAGCGGATGGGGGCAAGTATGTTTTGAGTTTTGATTATTGACAGTTATTAATTCAAAACTCACTCTGGCGGACACTCTTGGCACATGAACGACCTCTTACTAGGCGTGATGCTACGCTCGTTATTCGAGTAAGAGGTCGAACCCTAAGAATTCAAAACTTTTCTCAACTGTCAACTGTCAACTGTCAACTGTCAACTGTCAACTGTCAACTGTCAACTGTCAACTTTCTTTCTAATTAGCTTTTGACTTCATGCGGATCGGGTCCATATAGATTTCTAACCATTTAAAGACCATGGAAGAAAGCGCAGTCAAAACCAAATAAAATAAAGCAACTATGATGTAAACTTCAAAGGCTTTGTAAGTTGTTGCCACAATTAGTTGCCCTTGACGGAATAATTCACTAAAGCCGATTACAGCCGTCAAACTGGTGTCTTTAATTAAAGTAATAAATTCATTTCCTAATGACGGTAAGATTCGCCGAAAAGCTTGGGGAAAAATGACATCTTGCATGGTTTGCAGTGAACTCATGCCTAAAGATTGACAAGCTTCCCATTGTCCCTTATCAATTGACTGAATTCCGCCGCGAATAATTTCTGCTAAATAGGCAGCTACATTTAAACTCAAAGCAATAATAGCTGCTGGAAAACGATCCAAACTCCATTGCAGTCCAATTCCTTGAAATAAAGCAGGTAAGCCAAAGTAGATGATAAACAATTGCACCAACATAGGAGTACCTCGGAAGAACTCTACATAAATGCGACTAATCCACGCCAGAATCTTATATTCAGAAATCATAGCAATGGCAATTAACGTGCCGCCAATTAAACCAAAAAAGACGGAAAAAGCTGTCAATGTGACGGTTATAACTGCTCCCAAAGGCAAATTCCGCAACAATAGAATAAAGACAGATTGTTCTGCGGCTGGTTCGGAGGGACTTGCGGCAGGAGCTTGAATAGAAGAGGCTGGAGGAGCTATGCCTACCATCGAGGGAGCAATTAAAGGTAGATCGGGAGGTGCTGCTGCAAACCATTTTTGATAAATGCTTTGATAAGCACCAGTTTTTAACAGTTGAAACAGTCCGTAATTAATAGCTGCAACTTGAGTAGATGCTTGGGGTAAAGCAATCCCATAGTATTCTGATGTTAAAAGTTCGCCGACGATTTTAACCCCTTTAAGTCCCGCCTCTTTAATAGCGTAAAGAGTCACAGGGCCGTCATTAACCACTGCGTCAACTTTCCCATTAACTAACTCTTGTAAAGCCAACACAGTCCCATCAAATTCAGTAATTTCTGCGCCGGTTACTTTTTTGGCTTCACTCGCCCCAGTAGTGCCAATTTGAACGGCAATTCTTTTGTTTTTTAAGTCATCAAAACCTTTAATTGTGTTGTTGTCTTCCCGAACCGCGATCGCTAAACCTGCTTTAAAATAAGGATTAGAGAAAGCTAAAGTTTTTGCCCTTTCAGCAGTAATTGTGATCCCGCTAATAGCAGCGTCAATAGTTCCTGCTTGCAGAGCGGGAATAATTCCATCAAAAGGCAAGCTTTCAAATTCGACTTTTACCCCTATTTGTTCCCCAATAGCTTTCATAATATCGATATCAAAACCTTGAAAACCACTGCCATCTGTTGCTTGAAATTCAAAGGGAGGAAAAGTAGGCTCTGTAGCTACTCTCAAGGGTTTTCCCTGCGGTTGTTGGGAAGCAGCGGGGAACAGGTAGATTCCCAGAATCAGTAACAGACTGACTAAAGCCATTCCCAAATGTCGCAACCAACCCAATTGCCGAAATAATAGATTCATTTTTTTGCTTAATTTATTTCTGACTCGGCATTTTAATCTTAAAAAGACCGACATTAATAATAAGAAATATTAATTTTTATTAAAAAATAAAAACTGTAACAAAATCTACAATATGCAGTGAAAATTTTAAGATATCCTAGTAGCGAGTCTGGGAAAGCTATCCCCTTGATGTGGCGATCGAAAGTAGAGTGCGCCGTCGCGACAATCCCGGCTATTTACCGAAAACGCGCCCAAAACGCTTAGTTTCTAACTATGGAGATGTAGGCGAATTAGTATTAATATAGCAAGATGACACATTTGGTGAAGGTGAAACTATGCAAAATTCTACTCCTGTTGTAGTCTGTGACAATCTGCAGAAAAGCTTCGGCACTTTACAAGTCTTAAAAGGCGTTACCGGCAACCTCTATCCAGGGGACGTGGTGTCTGTAATCGGCCCTTCTGGATGCGGAAAAAGCACCTTTTTACGCTGTTTAAATCGCCTGGAAGCCATTAACGGCGGTAACTTGAGCGTAGCAGGGGTAGATTTATCTCGTCCTGATGTGGGTGCTAAGGAACTCCGAAAATTGAGAGTCAGGGTGGGAATGGTTTTTCAACACTTTAACTTATTTCCGCACCTGAGCGTTTTACAAAACTTAATGTTAGCCCCCCGTAAAGTTCTCAATTTACCTGCATCTGAGTGCAAACAAAGGGCGATAATGTATCTAGAAAAAGTCGGTTTGGGGCAAAAAGCAGACAATTATCCCGAACAACTTTCCGGGGGACAAAAACAAAGGGTAGCCATTGCCAGAGGATTGTGCATGAAACCGGAAGTATTGCTATTTGATGAACCTACTAGCGCCCTCGATCCCGAATTAGTGGGAGAAGTTCTCAATGTTATGCAGCAATTAGCCCGCGAAGGAATGACAATGGTTGTCGTTACCCACGAAATGCAATTTGCGCGGGAAGTATCTAATAAAGTTCTCTTTTTCAATCAAGGTATCATTGAAGAAATGGGAGAGCCTGATAAAGTTTTTGCCAACCCTAAAAGCGATCGCCTCAAAGCATTTTTAAGTAGAATGAGCCGGAATTAGATGCCAGAAATAGTAAGCTGTTGCGGCATTTAAATTGTATGTCCAAAAAAATTAAAGTCTTGTGGGGAGTAGGGGTTGGGCGTCCCGCCCGCCCTGAATATACAATTTAAATGCGCGACAG
>NZ_JAUBOV010000014.1:96063-113287 GCF_036700405.1 Microcoleus sp. T3_D1 | reverse complement strand
TCCGACCCCGAAAGGGGATTTAATTCAATGTAAAGCCGTCCTATAAGGACGGGGCTTCAGACCCAGTTTTTTGGTGAGGTTTAACATATAATGCGAGTTCTTTTAGTTTACCCGCTGTTTCCGAAAACATTTTGGTCTTACGAGAAAATCCTAGAATTAGTCGATCGTAAAGTGCTGCTGCCACCGCTGGGTTTGGTAACGGTAGCAGCTATTTTACCCCAAGAATGGGAATTTAAGTTAGTCGATCGCAACATCAGACAAATCACCGAAGCAGAATGGGAATGGGCAGAGCTCGTTATTCTCTCCGCAATGATTGTCCAAAAAGAAGATTTGCTAGACATCATTCGCGAAGCAAAACGGCGCGGTAAATCCGTAGCTTGTGGTGGCCCTTACCCGACTTCCGTACCCGAAGAACCTCAAGCAGCGGGCATAGATTACCTGATCCTCGACGAAGGCGAAATCACCTTGCCGATGTTTGTCGAAGCAATAGGGCGCGGCGAAAAAAGCGGAATTTATCGATCGGACGGCGTAAAACCCGATGTTACCACAACCCCGGTTCCCCGCTTCGACTTGCTGGAATTAGACGCCTACGACTCGATGTCGATTCAATTTTCCAGAGGCTGTCCTTTCCAGTGCGAATTCTGCGATATCATCGTCCTCTACGGCCGCAAACCCCGCACCAAAAACCCCCAACAATTGATAGCAGAATTAGACTATCTCTACAACTTGGGCTGGCGGCGCGGCGTGTTCATGGTAGACGACAACTTTATCGGCAACAAACGCAGCGTCAAACTGTTGCTAAAAGACTTAAAAGTCTGGCAAGAAGAACACAAATTCCCGTTTACTTTCAACACCGAAGCATCCATCGATTTAGCCCAAGACCAAGAATTGATGGACATGATGGTTGCTTGCAATTTCAATGCAGTGTTTCTAGGGATTGAAACTCCCGACGAAGAAAGCCTGCAAATGACCAAGAAATTCCAAAATACCCGCAATTCCCTGATCGAATCCGTAGAGTTAATTGCCAAATCTGGTTTGCGAGTAATGGCCGGATTTATCATCGGATTCGACGGCGAAAAACCCGGTGCCGGTCAGCGGATTGTCAAGTTTGCCGAAGCAGCAGCCATTCCGAGCACAACCTTTGGAATGCTGCAAGCTTTGCCACACACTGCATTGTCCCACAGACTAGCAAAAGAAGGGCGGTTGCGTGACAAATCTGGCAACCTCAACCAGACTACCTTGATGAACTTTATCCCGACGCGGCCTCTCGAAGATATTGCCCGTGAATATGTCGAGGCATTCTGCGAAGTGTACGATGCTGAGAAATATTTAGACCGGACTTATCGCCATTTCTTAATGTTGGGTGCACCTACAGCAAAGATACCTGCAAGAATTCCCAGTTGGATAGACTTGCGAGCACTGCTAACTGTGGTTTGGCGGCAGGGAGTCAAGCGCAAAACTCGGTGGAAGTTCTGGCATCATTTGTTCAGCATTCTCAAACGCAATCCTGCTGTTTGGGATCATTATTTAACAGTATGTGCTCACAACGAGCATTTCCTGGAATACCGCCAGATTGTGCGGGATGAAATTGAAGCTCAATTAGCCGACTTTTTGGCTAATGAGTCTCAAACTGTATATCAAGAACCTGTTGCTGTTGAGGAAAAGCAAGTGCAAGCGGTTTAGGGTTGGAGAATTCCACCTAATAGCCAGATATCCGACTTATTTAAGAAGTCGGATATCTAAATTGCTTAAACAAGAATATACTGTGGGCGATTGAAGAGATTTACCCCACGCTCAGCAATTCATCAAGCTTGTTCTTTAGATCGGGCGATGCTAGTAGTGGTCTATAAACTTCACCTTCATAGGGCTTCCAAACATATCCGAGACTGAACAATCGAAAAACCGAAGATGCTCCAGTTGCTTGCCAAAGAGCTTCAGCTAAAACCAAGCCGGGAAAAACCAAGTCAGGCTCTTCAATCAATTCGCTGTAGGTTCTAAACTCATCTACTTCCATACCAACTAAAGCATACCGAAACGGTGGAGCAAACCGCAAACTCTGATACAAAAATATACCTATTTCCGTCATTAAATAAGCACTTTCGGGAGTATCAATTCCAATCTCACTGATGCCACTTGGACAAACTCTACACCACCAATTCTCTTCTATATCCTGAAAACTTTCTGCCCGACATTGGGAATGTGTACCGTTTGATAGAACCCATGAAATTTCATTGAAATATTGAGCAAATTGCTGTGCTTCAGATTGCTTTGTGCCACATTCAGCCGATAAGCTAAACACCCATGCCATTGCTGTTCTCCCGTTGACTAAATTAAACTATTAAACTTTCTCCCATTCGCTCTGTGTCTGGGCCAGCGCTGCTTCATATTTCTCTAAAAGCATTGTAGCGCTTGGCAAAATACTGACATGAGTTGGACTATCTTGCACAGCTTCAATATCTCCGACGATCTTGCTGTCGTCAATCTGCCAAAGAGGATCTTTCCCTGTTCCGCCAAATTTTGAGGGTTTGCGGAATGATGGCAAGCCTTCGATAGAGAGGGAGACGGACATTCCTTTTGTGTTTCTTATGGCTACAGTGACAGATTCATCCGAAGACTTGCGCTCTGTTTCTGGTAGTAAATAACCTTGTTCATCCAACCATTCTTTGGGCACTTGCTCAACATCAATGTCAATACTGGGTCTGACTCCCAGTAACCTCGCGTTGCGTCCCATTTTTGGTTTACCGTTTTCTTCTGCCATGCCTCGATAATAGAGTCTTGCCATCAGCCAAAATCAACGTTACATATATTCCTTTAAATCTTCCAGCGGTCGATCGAAATCATCAGACATCACGATCTGACCTGCCCAACTACCATAACCGTGAAGTTGTTCAAGTTTTTCATGAGATGATTCAGTTTTTGCGTGTTTCTCAAGTAGATATTTTGCATAATGCAATATCTCTTGTTTGAGAGATTCTGGCATCTTGATGACAGTTTGAAAAATCTCTATATCGATAGTCATGATTTATGTGGAATTTTTACTATGTCATATTCACCAATTATACCGTAATTGCAGTCCAAGGGTATTTAAAATGGTTATCTCGTTTAATCTCGTTTCCAAGCAGAGCCTGGAAATGTCATATCCTGCGGCTCTACCGCCTCTTGAGAGCAGGCGAGAGAGCCTTCCGAGGCGTTCCCAGTTTCTGACTCAAAAGGTGAAATACTACTATTGGCGACAGCAGTTATTTCGGCAGATAGAGGCGCGATCGCCCGCAAATATGAAAATCTAATTACAAGCTCAAAAATATCAAAATAGCGATCGCCCTCAACCCGCCATGTTAGGAACAAATCAACTCAGAACAGCCGCTCTCTTAGGACTCCTAAGCGGCCTTCTCGTTTTAGGAAGTTATTATTTAATCGGCAACGAGCAAGGACTTTACATCGGTTTAGCGCTAGCAGCCTTCTCAAGTTTTAGCTCTTGGTACTATTCCGACACGGCTGCGTTAATGGCTTACCGCGCTCAGCCGATCGCCCGCAGCGAAGCACCAGAAATCTACGATATGGTAGCATCGCTGAGCGAAAAAGCCCAAATTCCGGTGCCGAAAATATTTCTAGTTCCCACTCAATCTCCCAATGCATTCGCCACAGGAAGAGACCCGGAACACGCGACAATAGCAGTTACTGAAGGCATCATCAAGCTGCTTTCCCGCGAAGAATTAGAAGGCGTTTTAGCCCACGAACTGACCCACATCCGCAACCGCGACACCCTCACTCAAGCAGTTGCAGGAACAATTGCGGGTGCAATTACATTTGTCGGGCGAATTCTGACTTTTGGAGCGCTTTACGGCCCGGTAACGCGGGATAGCAGACAAGGCGCGAATCCGTTTGGTTTGCTGTTTTTAATCATTTTAGCACCGCTATCAGCAACCGTAATTCAAATGGCGATTTCTCGGACGAGGGAATTTGCAGCCGACAGTGGGGCCGTGGAAATTACCAATAACCCGATCGGTTTAGCAAACGCGCTGCAGAAATTGGAGAAAATGGGTCATGAAATTCCGATGCACGGCAATCCTGCGATGTCGCCGCTGCTGATTGTGAATCCTTTTTCGACTAAAGGTTTGCAGTCACTTTTCCGCACTCACCCGCCGACAGAGGAGCGAATTCAGCGGCTTTTGGAAATCGCGCAGCAGCAGCAAGGTACTCCAGTTATGGCCTACGTACCCTGAATTTGAGCTATCGAAAATGCAGCAAGAATATTGAAAAACCAGGTTGTTTGAACCAACCTGGTTTTTGTTTGTTTATAATGGTAGCTGTGGTACGATCGACTCGCACAACTAATTTGCGGCGCGGGTGTGAGTAAGTGATTCCAGAATTCGATGAAAACGGCAATCTACCACGGGGAGTTCATTGGTGCGAATGGGAGGAGTTTGAGGAAAGATTTGGTACGACTGTTCCCAGAAAGAACATGATAAAGGGGTTGAAACTGGCAATGACTCAGTTAAAAGCGGCAGGTGCTAGAACTATCTATATTGATGGTAGTTTTGTTACCAGCAAAGACAAACCTAATGATTTTGATGCTTGTTACGATAGAGAAACTGTAGACAGGGAGTATCTGAGAATCAATGCTCCTAGATTGTTCAATCATCAGGATCGAAATGCCCAAAAAGCTAAGTATCGAGGGGAGATTTTTCCCTCAGACGAACCTGTAGGCAATTACGGAGAAAATTCCTTTGAATTTTTTCAAAGCGACAGAGGGCAAAACAAGAAAGGAATTATAGCGCTCGATTTAATGAGGTGGGAACCGTGATTAAAAATGAATTTGAGTACGGAGTCAGCAAAGATTGGGTGCAAAAATTCAACAAAACTCTAGCAGCAATGGAGCGGGATGAAGAAGCAAAAAGAAAGGACTTCCTCAAATGGGATGCTGGTAGAGGTTCGATTCAGCGCCATTTGGATCAGTTGCACGAAGAAATAGCAGAATATGAACGATTGATGGCGTGGGACAAGAGTAAGCCGATCGAACTTGTAGTTGAGAATTTCAATAAACTATCAGATGCTTTAATTAAAGCTCGAATGGCAGCAAAAATCAGCGTGGAAGAACTAGCAGAAAGGTTGGATATGGATCCTGAACGCCTTAAGGAACACGAGAAGAAAGATTATCAAGGTGCTAGTTATATGGAACTCCTTGAAATTAGCTGTGTTTTGGGGCTGGAGTTTAAGACGGCTGTGATGCAGGTCGATTTTGAGGAAATAGAGTTTACCAAACAAACAATAGCAGAATCGCGCTATCGAAAAAAGAAGAAGGCAAGTAAAACCGCCTAAAGATTTGAGGGTGCGATCGGGAAAACTACTGAGTTGATTGGGTTTGTTGGGTGTAAATTAGATAGGCAGGGGGCGATGTCTCCACTAAAAGGATTTACCCCACCCTCAGCAATTCATCAAGCTTGTTTTTTAGGTCAGGCGAGGCTAGTAGTGGTCTATAAACTTCACCTTCATAGGGCTTCCAAACATATCCCAGACTGAACGATCGAAAAACCGAAGATGCTCCCGTTGCTTGCCAAACAGCTTCAGCTAAAACCAATCCAGGAAAAACCAAGGCAGGCTCTTCAATCAATTCCCTGTAGGTTCTAAACTCATCTACTTCCATACCAACTAAAGCATACCGAAACGGTGGAGCAAACCGCAAACTCTGATACAGAAGTATACCTATTTCCGTCATTAAATAAGCACTTTCTGGAGTGTCAATCCCAATCTCACTGATGCCACTTGGACAAACTCGACACCACCAATTTTCTTCTATGTCCTGAAAAGTTTCTGCCCGACATTGGGAATGTCTACCGTTTGAGATCACCCAGGAAATTTCATTGAAATATTGAGCAAATTGCTGTGCTTCAGATTGCTTTGTGCCACATTCAGCCGATAAGCTAAACACCCATGCCATTGCTGTTCTCCTGTTGAGTAAATTAAACTATCAAACTTTCTCCCATTCGTTCTGTGTCTGGGCCAGCGCTGCTTCATAACGATCGCCAGACCAATCATAATGTAATTCCTGCATTGATTGGATGCGATCGCTTTTGATGCGTGAGGGGCGATCGCCTTTTGTGCGTGAAGGGCGATCGCTATCCGTATAATCATCGCACTGGAATGGTGGAAATGGATAAGATTGTGAGTGGAAAAATTTGTTCGGCTGCACTCCATCTTGGTGAGTATGTTTCAAGCTTAGGCATCCCGCTCATTATAGAGATAATCAATATAGCTAAAACAACAGGACTCACAATCATTTTTCTACAAATCCCCACTCATGAAAATCGCTGCAAATATTTATCTGAGATTGAATCATATCACCAGGTCCTACACTACCATTTGGGGCGGCTCCTAATCTTGCCCGAAAGTCATACATACAGTCTTCACCATCTTGAATTGTAATCTTTGTCTTTTGTCCAGGCCGTAATACCTCAGTACCTAATATATCCTCTTCCCAAGAATTGACATTTGCAGGTGAAGCAAAAAATCTTTCGATGTTTCGACTTGTTTGATTTGTCAAATTAAAAGAGACAGGTCTATTCCTGAAGATACGCGGACCCGATGAAGAAGGCGATGACGAGGACGGTGGCGAAGTCGGTGGCGAGAACGGTGGCGGAGTCGGTGGCTGTTCGTCTAGACCTATACTTATCAGTATGAAAAATATACCTAAGCTCGTTGCCAGAAAACGTGAAAACTTCCCTATTTGAGGTATTTTCAGTTCTTTTACCTGAAAACCACCTCCAAAAATGCCGATCAAAAGCAAGATGCTACCTAAGATAAAAGTTAAGATTTTGAGTGTCATAAAGTTATTTGTTCCTAATTAATAACCGATTGGAGGACTGTGTATAAAACGGCAAGCGTTTAGTCCCTGGTTTACTCTTTAATACTTCTTCTATAGTTTTTATAAATCAGGGCTTTGTTTAGTCAAAAAATGTTCAATTTAGTCTACAAACTTTCCCTGATCTCACTCTGTTTAATCTATTTTTGTATAAAATTGTACAAAAAAGTGCTAAAAGGCCGGCAAACGTGAGCTACAATACACAAAACTCTCGCATCTCCCTGCCAGATGAATATTAAAGAAATGTTAAATATCGCCGATCGCATAGTCTTCGAGAAAACGGGTAAGCACCTTGACGATTTACAAGCAGCGGTACTGCGGGGAACTCTACAACGCGAGACATACAAGCACATAGCCAAACACTTTGACTGTTCTGAAAGTAGTGTGAAGCAAGTTGGTTCGCAATTATGGCAGATACTTTCTGAAGAGTTGGGAGAAGATGTTAGTAAAACAAATTTTCGCTCGGCAATGGAGAGATTGCAAGTCTCCTTATTTTCAAATGTTGTACAAGATCACGTTCGAGTTCGTAATATTAATTTTTGTGGAGAAGCTAGATACCCGCTAGATATAACAAACTCACACCCACCTAATCAAGAAACAGCTAACTCAAAACAAACTAAAACTCTACATCAAGATGTAAGCGAAATGCCGGAATTGGGTGATTTCTACGATCGCACCCCCGAACTCGACACCCTCACCACATGGATTTTACAACAACGCAGTCGCCTCATAGCCCTGACCGGCATCAGCGGCATCGGCAAAACATCCTTAGCAGTGCAACTCGTACAACAAATTAAAGACGAGTTTGATTACGCAGTTTGGTACACTCTCGACGAATTCCCCAGCATAGATAAATTTCAATCTAACCTAATACAGCTTTTTTCTAATTCAGAAAGACAAGATTTATCCCCAATAAACCCGAAAAGCTTACCGCTGATTAAATATTTGCAAAAGTATCGCTGTTTAATAGTCTTGGATGACATTCACAACCTTTTCTGTAGCGGCGAATTGGCAGGAAAATATAAACCAGAATGCGAAGAATATCGCTCTTTATTCAAACAAATAGAAAAATTATCCCATCCATGTTGCTTTCTGCTGATCGGTTGGGAACAACCCAGAGAAGTGACTCAATTTAAAAGCCAAAATACTCTTATTCGTACCTTACAACTCAAGGGTTTAGACCTCCCAGCCGGACGGGAAATACTCAGAGATTATGGGTTAGAAGAAAGCGACAACAGTGAAGCACTCATTCAGCGCTACCACGGCAACCCCCTATGGTTGAAAAGCGTAGCGAATCTGATTGAAGAGTTGGGAATCAGCGCCACAGAATTATTACTAGATGATACTATATTGTTGCCGGAAGATTTGAAAGATGTTTTACAGCAGCAGTACGATCGCACTTCCGAACTAGAAAAACAAGTTATGTCTTTGTTGGCTAGGGAAAACCAGCCAGTCAACTTGGCAAAATTGCTAGAAAAAGGACAAATATCATCATCAGATTTACTCAACGCGCTCCAATCTTTATCACGGCGCTGCTTGATAGAAAAACAGGAAAGTCTTTACACTCTCCCACCTGTATTGAGGCAGTATATCAAAGGGTTGTAACCTAACGCGATTCCTACCAGTAACTATAAAAAAACGCAGATGATTTCAAATCATCTGCGTTCATCGGCGGTTTAATTAAACCCTATTAAACTGAAGCCGCAACCTTATCTAAAGGCCGCACTTGACCGAGGAATTCGCGAAGTGCGTCACCTTCCACAACCTCAGTTTCCAACAGCTTCTGCGTAATTGTTTCCAACAATTCCCGATTTGCTTTCAGAATATCCAAAGCTTGCTGATGTGCAGTTTCGACAATTTCCTTCACTTCTTGGTCGATCGCCTCAGCAGTTTGAGCGCTCACAGCACGGCGGGCATTTCCCATACCATCACTGAGGAACATTGCTTGCTGACCTCGATCGTAAGCTAGAGGCCCCAAAACCTTACTCATCCCGTAAGTTGTCACCATGCGTTCAGCTAAATCCGTCGCCCTTTGCAAGTCATTTGAAGCGCCAGTAGTAATGCTACCAAACACCACTTCCTCAGCCGATCGCCCTCCAAGCAGTGTAGCAATTTGACCGCGCAACTCCGATTCATCCAACAAGAAACGGTCTTCAGTCGGTACCTGCAACGTGTAACCCAAAGCAGCCATACCGCGCGGCACGATCGAGATTTTGGCCACTTCGCCACCGCCAGTCATCGCAGCACCAACCATCGCGTGTCCGACTTCGTGGTAAGCCACAATCTTTTTCTCTTTTTCATTGAGTACCCGGCTTTTCTTTTCCAAGCCGGCCACAACGCGCTCAAACGCCTCAAAAAAGTCTTCCTGCGCTACAGTTAGTCGTTTGTTGCGGGCCGCCAACAAAGCAGCTTCATTGACCAAATTTGCCAAATCTGCGCCCGAAAAACCGGGGGTGCGAGCGGCGACGGCCTTCAAGTCAATATCTGGGCCCAACTTCACTTTTTGAGAGTGAATGTTCAAAATTTCTTCGCGACCAGATAAATCAGGGCGATCGACTAAAACTTGGCGATCGAAACGGCCAGGGCGCAACAAAGCAGCATCCAAACTTTCCGGGCGGTTAGTTGCAGCCAGAACAATTACCGTAGTATTGCCCGCCGCAAAACCGTCCATTTCAGTTAACAGTTGATTGAGAGTTTGTTCGCGTTCATCATTCCCACCGAAGCTAGCGTTACTGCTGCGGGATTTGCCGATCGCGTCCAATTCATCAATGAAAATAATACAAGGAGCCTGTTTCTTAGCCTGCTCGAATAAATCTCTAACTCTTGCAGAACCAACACCTACAAACAGTTCCACAAACTCCGAACCCGATATGCTAAAAAACGGCACGCCAGCTTCACCAGCCACTGCTTTTGCTAACAGGGTTTTGCCAGTTCCCGGAGGTCCGACTAACAGCACGCCTTTGGGAATTCTCGCGCCAATTGCTGTAAATCTGTCGGGAGTTTTCAGGAATTCAACAACTTCGACTAATTCAGTTTTAGCCTCTTCTACTCCAGCCACATCAGCAAAAGTAATTTTCGCCGCTTCGCCTTCTACATAGACCTTAGCTTTGCTTTTGCCGATCGACAGCGCACCCTGTGGCCCGCCACCCTGCCTGTTCATGAAAAATTGAAAAATCGCCACAAAAATCAGCGGCGGAACCACCCAGCTTAAAACACTGCCGATCCAGCCATTTTTAGAAGGGGGAGTTGCCGCAAATTCAACGCCTTTTTCTTGCAAAAGTTTAGGTAATTCCAGGTCAAAAATCGGCGTAGTTGACAGCACTTGACCGGGTTTGTCACCTTCGCCTTTGAGTTGGTAGCGAATTTCATTTTGACCTACCGAAGCTCGCGCTACATCTTGTTCTTGTACTTGATGGACGAACAAGCTGTAAGGCACTTGCGGAATTTGGGGGCCGAACAAATTCGGTAAAAAGATGTTGGCCAGCAAAAACAAACTTGAGAGCAATAACAAGACATTGCTAATTTGTCGAAAACGAGGTGGTTGGGGCTGGTCTTTAATGGCCATTGATAACTGTCATCCTTTGATTTAAAGCCGTTTTATTCATCTATTTTCTCATCCAATACCCACACACTGTTAAGCGGATTTCCTCACTTTATCGGGTGGGTTAACCCCCTAGCACGGATTTGCTATTATTAACAATGTTTTTTTAAACGAACCGCGAAGACGCTAAGGACACCAAGGAAGAGAATAGAAGAGCGTTATAGTATGTAGGGTGCGCCGAAGAACACCGAATATTTATGCAGCTTCTGGGTTTAACTGAATCATTTCCCAAGTGGTATAAGTGCCGATCGCACCCCAAATCACGTAAGGCAAAAGTAACAAAGCGGCGGTTTGAGAAATCGGCAAAACAGCCAACGTCAACACAGCCCCTAAAATCTCGCCAGCCCCTCCCAAAATTGTCCCTACTTTGAGACTTTTTGCTCTGAGAGTAGCAGGAATATAAGCAACTGTGACAATTTCTAAAAGCAAGTAGAAAGCCATCAGCAGCCAAGTTTTGAGACTACCGGGTTCCTGTTCCCATACGAAAGTAGCGCTGCCGGCCCCGCAAGCAAAAATCACCGTCCAAATTAACGGAATAGCAGGCTCAAAAAACATCCAATCCGGTCTTTCAAGTTTGACTGCCCAGTTAATATCGCGCAGTTTAAAAAACAGAGTACCGAACGCGACTAAGAAAGTCACGCCGCCGATAATCATCCAAGATTCAATCATGGTTTTCAACTTTCCAATTGCTCGATCGCTCATTAAGTCGATCGTGTCAAATCCAAGCCGAACTTAGATCCGCCTATAGTAATAACTTTTGTAAAGCCCGATGCAATTATTGCTAACCGCCCGACACATTTTTAGCAAACTCTTCGCGTCCCGACACCAAATTAGCTGGAACGCCGTTAGGGAAATTTTGCGCGATTAAAGCTTGCAACTTTTCAACTCGGTTTTCAGGATTCGGGTGAGAACTCAAAAACTCCGGCGGCGCTTCGCCCTTCCTAGCGGCACCGAGGATTTGCATCACCTCAACAATACCTCTCGGATCGTAACCCGCCTCGGTCATAAACCGAAACCCAAGCCGATCGCTCTCAAGTTCATCAGACCTACCGTACCGCAAACCGACAACTTGATTGACAGCTTGAGCAATTAATGCTGCCTGCTGTCCGCCCCCGCGATCGTCGCTAGTAGCCACCCCAACCGCCGTTACCAAAGACCTGCCCAACTGCTGCTTTGCCAAGTGTTCCGCACCGTGTCGGCCCACCACGTGACCGGCCTCGTGCCCTAGTATAGCGGCCAACTGAGCCTCGGAATTTAGCCGCCCCAGGAGTCCGGCGGTAATGAAAACTTGTCCGCCCGGTAAAGCAAAAGCATTGACAGTTTGGGCATCTCGCAGCAGGTGGAATTCAAACGGATAACCCGCTTGTTTCGCGGCCGAACCGTTGACAACTCGTGCTCCTACTCGATCGACATACTGCTGAATACTCTGGCTGGGATAAAGCCCCCCATGCTTGGCGGCCATTTGATCTCGCGCCCGCAATCCCAAAACTATCTCTTGGCGGGGAGAAAGCTGCACCCGCTGTCTCTCTCCAGTTACCGGATTTTGTACGTCGTTTGTAAAATAGGTAATTGCCCCAAAAAAGGCCATTAACAGCCCGATCGCAGCTCGAAATAAAAATTTTGTCACAGATTTTTACCTAAAAAGTTTCGCGATTATAATACTAGGATGACAGCTCTCTCCACATCTGTCTGAAGTATCAAGAATGGAAAGTTGTTATAATTTTTTTGGATGATGGGCAAACAAGGCTTTTTTTAAACGAACCGCGAAGGCGCGAATAACACGAAGGAAGAGAAGAAGGTTATAGTTATTAAATTGGTTAAACTGAGATGTTGCACCATTGTCAGCAACAGGCAAGATGCCTGTTCCACAAAGAATAGATGGGAGCATCTCAGTTTTGTAAAAAGCATTTTTTTTATTGTAGTGCGAGCGTCCCCGCTCGCGTATTGTACAATACGCGAGCGGGGACGCTCGCACTGTAAATGCAAAACTGAGATGCTCCCGAATAGATGGTCTTGTGGAACAGGCATCTTGCCTGTTCAGAAAAGGCTAATTGAGAATGGTGCAACATATGAGTTAAATCAGTTTAATCCATTACACAATCCGTTGCCGAACTTCCTTCGCAATATGTTCCAAGCTACCCGCCGCCGCCTCGCTATTTGGTACACTGCCGTTACAGCCGTATTGTTACTTGTATTCGCCACTGGTTTCTATTTCTACGTCCGCACTACTTTGATCGATCGCATTGATGACACCCTCAATCATGTTGTAGAAGTAATAGAGCGAACTCTCGTTATCGAACCGCTAACTTTCCCTAGCACCACAGATAAAGATAAATTGCAAGTTAATATTCAAGCGAGTTTTCGAGATAGCACCGATGCAGTAGAAGACGACCATATTGATTTAGAATGGTTCAGTCCTACGGGCGAATTGCTGTGGTCTACTTTATCGGAACCGCTGAATATTCCGATTCACGCTAACCGCACCGGCGAAACAGTGTGGATAATTAATAATAAGTTGCAGTTAGAGGGCACAAATCAGGCAGAAGAAAGTTGGGCAACGGGCAATGTACGGGATGTCAGGGGTTTAATGGATAGAGAGAAGAGGGATTTAACCGCAGAGGCGCAGAGGGCGCAGAGGGGAGAAAGAAGAGATTTTGATGGCGGTTTGAATGCAGGTTGGCAGGAAAATCTAAATTTAGGTAGTGAAAAGTCTATTGCACAAAATACAAATCGCGTTTCTACCAAACCAATTAGCATTCGGACAACTCAAAACTATTCCCTCAGACAAGTAACGCAGCGAGTACAAATCGGCCGCCAAGTTCTGGGATATTTGCGAGTCAGCCATCCTTGGTTTGAAGTGACAAAACCCATCCGCCAATTAATTCTTGATTTGATTTTGGGCGCGAGTTTAACTCTAATTTGCGTGGCGGCTATTGGCTGGCTGCTGTCGGGATTGGCGATGGCACCGGTGCGGGAGTCTTACGGGCGTCTCAAACAGTTTACCGCTGATGCTTCTCACGAACTCAGAAATCCGATCGCCACTATCCAAACTAACGTCCAAGTAGCTTTGGCGGAACCGGATATCGAACCGCAGCAGCATCAACAGCTACAAGTTATCGAACGCCTCACCCGCCGTTTGGGGCGCTTGGTTGACGATTTGCTATTTTTAGCCAGACAAGATAGCGGTATCGTGCAGCAGCAGTGGATTGAGGTTCCCCTCGATGCTTTGCTGATGGAGGTAATTGAAGAACAACAGGCGATCGCCACTACCCAAAATCTCTCTCTTTCTTTGGAAATTGTCGATCTGCCCAACGCTGAGGACAACTTTACACTGTTGGGCGACTGGGATCAATTAGCCCGACTGTTTACAAATCTCGTCAGCAACGCCGTGCAGTACACGCCCTCTGGCGGCGAAATTGAAGTAGAATTGCAACTTGCAGCTAAAAACAAAAGAAATTCACCCATGTTAAATCCAGCGCTGCAAATCAAAGTAACAGACACCGGCATCGGAATTTCCGCAGAAGCCCTGTCGCATTTGTTCGATCGATTCTACCGCGTAGATCCCGCCCGAACCCACCGCAGCGCCGCTGGTTCCGGTTTAGGATTAGCCATCGCCAAAGCAATTGTCGAAAATCACCGCGGCCACATCCGCATTGACAGCCAAGTCGATCGAGGTACAGCCGTTACCGTCACCCTCCCCGCCCACAAATCAGAAGCATCTCACCTCTAAAAATCCTCTCTTCCCCTCGGACTCTGCGCCCTCTGCGCCCTCTGCGGTTTAAAAAAAATCTACCCCTCAAACCCTTATTCTTCCTACCTCGCGCACAAACCCAGCTATTAAAATTCAATTCCCGCATAGATTAACATAAACGTTGTTGGAAAACCTCGATCGAACTTGTGAGGAGTTATTTATGTTTCGCCACAATCTACCGTTTAAAAAAATCAGCTTGCTAGCAGCCACCTGCGGAGGTTTACTCGTTAGTCTCGCAACACTTTCCCAGGCCGGCGGCCCACCGCCCCAACAAGGAAAACCCGTTTCCCAACCCGCACAGACTCCCGCAGCCACTGAAGAACCCGTCAGCGAACCAACTCCGGCTGCGAGTCCGGGCCTCAGCGGGATGCCCTCTACACCAACAGACGCGCCTGCCCGCTTCCCCATGCCCAGTGCGCGAGTTACGCCTGCCGAAGGCATGATAGTAATTAAACTGGTGAATACCACCAATGCCGTCATCAATTATCAAATCGTAGGCGTCACCCAGCCGCGCACTCTGGGCGAACAATCGGAAATTTTGCTGAAAACCATCCAAGTGCCAATCACCCTCACTTACCAGCGCCCAGACGGCGGATTGCTGCTGGTTCGCCCCCAAGCAACCGCGATGCCGGGAATGTTGCAAGTCAGTTTCGGCGCGACAACTGAGTTGGACGCTGATACAAAATCGCTGCAAATTCAGGAAGATGGCAAGGTAGTTTTGAATTAGTTTAACGGTTGACTGTTGACGGTTGACGGTTGACGGTTGACTGTTGACTGTTGACTGTTACCATTCGTGTCAACTTCAGACTAAGGAATGAGAATTAAATAACTTAGAATTTTGATGGTTCTTGTGGGATGGGCGTCCCGCCCGTCCAGAAATGGCGGGCTAAGAGTGCCCAACCCCTACTTCCCACAAACTTGTGTAAATTATTTAATTCGCCATCCTAAAATCCATAATCAATATCGTTTATAGTTGAGTCTCGATCCCCCCTAACCCCCCTTAATAAGGGGAGTAGGGGGTGGGACAAGAGTATTCTTACGTCCCCTCTAACTCCCATTAATAAAGGGGGAAGAGCATTCAAATTCCCCCTTCTTAAGGGGGATTTAGGGGGCTCGAAACTTCGATACAAACGAGATATACACAGGGTTTTAGTATTAGGTTGACACCGATGGGCTGTTACTAATTTCCAATTCCAAATTCCCAGTCAACCGTCACTCGCCGAGTAACAACGGAGGTAATTTAGTAAAAGGTAAATCCTCGTTGATTGCATCAATTTCTTCCTGTTCTCTTTCGTTGATTTGACCGATATAAGACTTGAGAATTTGGGCCAGACGGTTGTTATAAAATCGGTGCAAACTATAATTTGGCGTAGCTGGAAAGCCGCGCCGTTTTTTGTGCCGCCCGCCGGCACCGGGATCGAAGCTTTGGATGCCCCGATCGATCGCCCATTCGATCGGCGTATAGTAACAAGCATCGAAGTGCAAGCAGTCGATTTCCTGCAAACTGCCCCAATAACGCCCGTACAGTCGATCGCCCTTATACAAACAAAAAGACATACCCATCGGCTGTCTGTCATCTTCCTTGTCGTAGGCGGCTACAAATAAAACTCGATCGCGATAATTGTGGTGCAACTGTTCAAAAAATCGCTTAGTCAGATACTTGCTTCCCCACCAACCAAATTTGTCGCAAGTATTCTCATAAAAAGCATACATTTGACCAAACATGGCTTGGGGAATTTCATCGCCAGTCAGCGTTTTTACCAACAAACCAGCTTGGTCAACTGCTTTGCGTTCGCGTTTGATATTGCGGCGCTGGTTGGCATTAAATGCGCCTAAATAATTGTCAAAATTTTGATAGCCTTGATTTTGCCAAATATAGCTGTGGTGCAGCCAACTGCTGAAACCGTGGCGTTCCATTCTTTCGCGCCATTCGGGATCGACATAAAGGAAATTGCAGCCTGAGATATTGTGGCGATCGCAAAAATGGTCGATCGCGCTTACCATTACTCCGGTTAACTCGTCTTCATCTTCCCCCTCAGCAATCAAAAACCGATAGCCTTCAGCCGGAGTAAACGGCGTCATTCCCATCAATTTCGGATAATATTTAATGCCCAAACGTTGAGCTAAATCGGCCCACTGATTGTCGAACACAAATTCGCCGTAGCTGTGGCTTTTGACATAAAGTGGCGCGCAAGCAATCAACTGTTTGTCTCGCCACACAGTCAAGTGATGCGGTAGCCAACCGGTTTTACCTGTCGCACTGCCCGATACTTCGAGATTGTTAAGCCAATCCCATTCCAGAAATGGAGTTTTTAGTGGCATCGCCAGGGCATCCCACGACGCTTGCGGGATTTCGCCTATTTTGCTAATCCAGGCTACAGAATATTGAGGTTTTGGCTGTTTCAGCATAGGGAGACTTGTGCGTAGAGCGATCGAACTTCATTTAAGTTAATACAATCTCCCCTGCTTGTGTAATTAGTCGCCACAGGCAAGATGCCTGTGCCACACAAGTGTTGTGGGGAGTAGGGGTTGGGCACGCGAGCCCGCCACAGGCAAGATGCCTGTGCCACACAAGTGTTGTGGGGAGTAGGGGTTGGGCACGCGAGCCCGCCACAGGCAAGATGCCTGTGCCACACAAGTGTTGTGGGGAGTAGGGGTTGGGCTTCTAGCCCGCCCCGAATCTATAATGCAAAAATACCTCTTGTCCCACCTGTTTAACCGCCAAAAGCTCCAATTTCGGAGCTAAATCCGCCAAAAAACCCTTTCCCTCCACTGGTGTCGGTGCATCCGCGCCGCCCAAAATTAACGGGCACACCGTCAGCCAAAGTTCGTCTACCAAGCCTGCCGCCAGCACAGACGCTACCAGTTTTCCCCCGCCCAGAATCGCCAAGCGTTTGATACCGAAGCTTGCTAGCTGTTGAAACGCATCAATCCAATCAATCTCTCCACCTGCGGTTTTCGCATAGATAATTCGATCGAATTGAGATGTTGCACCATTGTCAATAAGCCTTTC
>NZ_JAUBOV010000014.1:46666-95963 GCF_036700405.1 Microcoleus sp. T3_D1 | reverse complement strand
ATGAACAGGCAAGATGCCTGTTCCACTAGAAAATTCATCTCTTGTGGAACGGGCATCTTGCCCGTTCTTGACAATGGCACCATTCTCAATAAGCCTTTCATGAACAGGCAAGATGCCTGTTCCACTAGAAAATTCATCTCTTGTGGAACGGGCATCTTGCCCGTTCTTGACAATGGTGCCAGATGTGCGATCGAACTTACTGTCTTTCGTCGGAACAGGTGACGGCAATGGCGTTTCCCTACCGTCTTGCCCCGTCAGCAGCCAGCGAGGCACAGGTTGCTGGAAAAATCGCAAGTTTGGGTCAAATTGGGACGATCGCGAACACACAATTTGCACCGGTTGTGGTGGCTTTCCTTGCAGTTCCCTCTGTTTGACCAATTCCGGCGAAATCACTCTCATCGTCGTCCCATAAGCCTGTAAAGTGCCGTTGCCGAACAAAACCGCGTCACTTGCTGCTACTTGCTGTTCGAGGTGGGCTTTGTCGTTGGCAGAACCGAATCTCGCGGGCGATCGTACTGCATCGGCAATTTTACCGTCAGCACTGATCGCGAGTATTACTGTTGCTAATGGTCGATCGATCTTATCTGTCATTAATTTATTAAATTTTCGCACGACATCATATTTAACTAAGTAACTTCACGGATATAAACCCTATTATTGTTCGCTATACGGACGCCATTGCCAAATATTATAATCGATATCGGCTGGCGATTTCGACATAATTAAGTTTCTCTATACTCACCTGCTTAGCAACTAGAGTTATAATACTTAAAATTACCAATTTCCGTCAAATTATATAAAACATAAGAATGGATTATTTAACCTGGAATAATTCAATCGCATCTCATTTCTTTAAACCGGAAATGGCGGGCAGTACCGTTCACCTGTATGTCACAGAGAAACTAATAACGGATATTGGTCAAGAAAGGGGTGTTGATTTCTCAGATTTTATTGCAGCTATCAAAACGGGGCCTTTTGGGGTGACAAGGCAGGGTTTGTGCGTGAAAGCCTTACAAAGCCGGGATAATTGGCAGCAGCGAGAATTAGACTATCCGCCTTATATCGCTTATTTAGCGCTCTTTGTCTTAGCAGCCGGTATTGAAGGAACTTTTGCCGCCCATTCTTACTATCCGCGCTTGCGAACATTACTAGGCGAAGAACCTACCACAGGGCAGTATCCTTCATTTAACCGGATGTCTGAACTCTGGGAAGATTTAGAAAAATGGTCTAATCAAGATAAATCTGGCGAATTGGGTATCTTCAACAGCACCAGCATTGGCAAGAGAAATCACATTGGACTGCCGCTTGCACAAACTCTTCTGACTGAGGAAGAACGGCGCGCACTCCCGGCTATTTTTGCCGCTGCTGACTTAGATTCTACTTCACATCCTGCTGAGGAAGCGATCGCACTTTTGTTAGCAAAACACGGGTGCAAACAACTCCGAAAACGCACGCTAGACTTGTTAAAAGAAACCAGAGACAGCGACGAACTTCGCCAAGCATTGCTCGAATGGATTATTGATGAATTGCACGATTGGGATGGCACTGCTGAACTTTCCGATAAAAAGCAGGTTTACGGACTGTTGAGATTGTGCTGCAAACTCGATTCAATTGCCAAACGCGCTACCCTAAGCTTGCGTTGCAGTACCAAACACGAATTTCCTGAAGACGATTTGTTGTTATTTTTAGAAGATAATTCTAGCTCGTTTTCTTGTTCCGAATATAGCGGCGTTTGGTCTTTACCTTTGATATCTGAGTCTGAGGGAAAAACGGTGGCTGCTTCAGAGTTTGATTGGTTGCGAGGTGTAAAAATGCGATCGGCTGACTCTAAATGGTTTTTTAAGCTGCCAGCATCGCCCATTCGAGTATTCGTTAATGGAGATACTGAGGGATTGCCTGGTTTCGTCGAAGTGCGGCAGCTTCCCACTCAAAAGCCATTTTATTTAGCTGCTCATCAAGAGTGTTTGGAATTGCTGAAAAAATGGGGAGAATTGAGCTGTCAAGGCTTTGAAAAATTGCAAATTACCGATGGTTTGCCCAGTGGATGGCACTTCTTCAAAGCCACGGCGGCTTGCAGTGACGAGTTAATCAAAGATCAATACCCAATTTTAGCTTTTTCTACTAATGTGAGGCTAGAGTTAGATGGAGGAATCCGCCTGGGAAGAGGCAATAAATTCTTTAAGTTTGCCCCGCCGAAATTAATTTTACTAGCGGGCAGCGAATCAATTAAAGTATATTGCAACAATCAGCTATTAGATTGCACGGAAACAGCAGGTATTTATGAACTGCCCGCCGATACTCCAGCGGAAACAAAGTTGCTAATCGAAGCACACCGAGGCGAAGATATTATCAAGCGTTGTTCTCTTTTATTAGTAGAAAACTATTCTTTGTCATCCGAAATTTCTGCGCCACAGTTCGACAGCTTCGGGCATCGCCTGACCCGCGCAGATAATGAGAGCGCGGGCGTTGCAGGTGCATTGGTGCGGAACGTTGATTTCCCGGACTTTAACTTCAACACTTTTTTGCCAATACAAGGAAAGCAACGGATTTTATTTGTAGGTAAAGAAGCAGGTCAAATAGCAACTTGGCCAATGGAATCGCTGCCGACTGATTGGGAGCCTGTTTGGGCTATTTCCAAAGGCAGGCATCGCGGTCAAGTAATGTTCTGCGGCACTAATTTATCCGATTCAGCACCTGCAATATCCAAGTGCAGAAACCGCAAGAGAATGCGGGAGTGGAAAGAAATATTGTGGCACGATCGCAAGAAAATTTCTCCGCCCGCTCGACAAGAGTTAAAAGCATTATGGAAAACTTTTCAACAGGAGGCAGAACGTGTCTGAAGATAGCGATAAACTGATATACGTTATTTCTGCGAAACGGGAAGTTTCTTGGCTTGAATTTAAGGAGACATTTGATTATTTATATACTTTAGAAACTGGTAACAGGGATGCAAATACTGACAAAGACAAAATCAAAAATAAAAGATTGCAAGCAATTCGCGCCCTCAATTCCCTGGGTCACTGTGACTTTGATTTTAGCGGCGATCGCAGCAAGAGTAAGGTTTATGCTGCTCCCCCTGTATTGGTGCGATTGCCTTGTGCTGGCTTTCCTCAAGCGATTTTAGCAGGAGCACGATCGCCTGCTACGATCGCACAATTATCAGAGGCTTGTCAGTCGGTGGGACATCACATTAACCTGGAAGTCACAGAACAATCCAATGAATTAGGGTTGATACCGAAGCGAGTCGCCGTGCAAGCGGAGGATGTAGGAGAATTGAGGGCGATCGGCAATTTGCTTAAAATACCTTTTATCGAAACGCCTTCAGCCTGGTCTTTGCTGCACTTTGCCGCCAGTATTTACGATTACTTAGCTACCCTCGAATGGTCTAAAGAACCAGAACTAAACTGGCAAAGCAAAACCTTTGACCCGATTTATTTACAATTTCAATCCATACAAGAAACCGATGGCGTCATTCGCCTTAGTGAATACACTCACCCATCCCGAAACACCAAAGTTTACTATCTGTGGCAAGATGGAATGTGTGCGGAAATAGACCTCGATTGGGGGAGGTACGCTGTTCTAAAAGCACTGCGGCGGAATGTTCTTATCTACGACAAACGCACATTCCATATGGCAGTACCCGCCAGCGCTAAGCTGCCACGACTTCTAGAAAGATCCTTAACTCTTTGTTCTGGTTATGCAGCAAAATATGAAAAAATGCCGCGTGTTCTGCCGCAAATTCAGGGATTCAATTTATTCTCCGCTATTCCCCCTCAAATAGCAGAAATGACCGCAGCTAAATTAAGGCAAACACTTTTGTCGCAATCTTTAATATAACATACTGAGGAAACTTATGCACGACCCAATTAACGCTTTTAACACCATCCGCGACAACTTCTTACTATACATAAAAACAGCTTTCGGAACTCAATTTTCCGAAATAGAACAAGAACGCGAAAGACTGCTGCGCCAACCCGGTGCATTCCATCAAGAACCCTGGATTGAACCGATGCCCCGCTACCAAAGGTCGGGTAAAACCATCAATGATTTAGATATTTCAAACCTACCGGGATTAGATGAATCTGCCCTTCAAGATTTTAAACAGCTTGCCTCCTGCGGACTTGTAGGCAATTACGAACTGTACAGCCACCAAATCGAAATGCTGCGGCAGGCATTAGAAGGTCAAAATGCGGTAGTAACGGCGGGGACTGGTTCAGGGAAAACTGAATCTTTTATGTTGCCGCTATTTGCTTATCTTGCCCAAGAATCGAGGAATTGGAATGCTCCTAAACCAGAGCCAGCCTACCTCAATAACTGGTGGGAAAATAAGGATTGGCAGAACGAATGCAACCCATTGGTGAAGACAAAACGCAGTTTTAAGAAATCTTATCGCGTCCCTCAAAGGAGTCACGAACAGCGGGATGCAGCCGTTCGCGCCCTGATTTTATATCCCATGAACGCCTTAGTTGAAGACCAACTTACCAGGCTGCGCCGCGCTTTAGATTCTGAAGAAGCGCGAGATTGGTTTAAAGATAATAGAAAAGGCAACCGAGTCTATTTTGGAAGATACAACGGCGTTACACCCGTACCGGGGCATGAATTAAAAGAAAATGGTAAACCTAATAGCAAAAAAATAGAAGAACTGCTGGAAGCAATGCAGCAAATGGAGGAATCAGCCACGCGAGCTAGGAAACACGCCGAGAAGGAGCGTGACAAACTAATAGACCAGGGTTATACCTTTGAAGAGGCAACAGAGAAAGCCAAAGAAGTGACTTTTTTCTTTCCCAGACTTGATGGGTCAGAAATGCGCTGTCGCTGGGATATGAAAGAGGCCCCCCCAGATATTTTAATCACCAACTATTCTATGCTCAGTATCATGCTGATGCGGAATATCGATCGAGATATCTTTGAAAAAACGAAGGAATGGTTAAATAAAGATGGCAGCGTCTTTCATTTAATTGTTGACGAATTGCACTTATATCGCGGTACTTCGGGGACTGAAGTCGCTTATTTGCTGCGACTGTTGCTGCAACGCTTGGGGCTGCATCCAGGTCATCCAAAATTGCGGATTCTTGCCTCTAGTGCATCTCTGGAACCAGACGATCCAAAAAGCTTAGAATTTCTTAATCAATTCTTTGGTGTTGAATGGCACTCCGAACAGATTATACCCGGTCATTTAGAGCAAATTCCACCAATTGAGGGTCAAGAATTTCTGGAAGCCCAACCGTTCATTTCCTTGGCATCAGCACCAGAAATAAACAATATAGAAACGTTGTCGGAAACGCCTGCATACATTGCTTGCAGCCAAATAGTGGAATCTGAAACTGAGGCAGTTGGCGCTAGAATGGTCGATGCTTGTAACGTTGATGACAAAATCCGTGCCGTATCGATCGCTGATTTTGGTCAAAAGATGTTTGGCAATGACTTAACAAATGAAAACCTCAAACTGGCAGTAAGAGGATTGCTTGTCGCTCGCGGTTTGTCCGACCAAACATCCTTGCCATCCTTCAGGATGCACTGGTTTTTTAGGAATATCGAAGGGCTTTGGGCTTGCACTAAACCGAATCACGGGTGCGAGGAAAACGAAATCAGCGAAAAGCGACCTGTTGGAAAACTATTTGTAGAAAATCCTCCCATACTTTGCGATAATTACCGAGTTTTAGAAATTCTTTATTGCGAACAATGTAATACTGTCTTTTTTGGGGGAAACAGGCTGACAAGACAGAATAATGACGGATGGGAACTTTTGCCTACAGAACCAGATATTGAGGGAATTCCTGACAGACAAGCTGGAAAATTTCTCGATGGTAGGACTTACAAAGAATTTGCTGTATTCTGGCCGTCCAGACAGATTGATGAAGATTCGCAGGGTTGGGGACGACAGTCTAAAAAAACAGAGTCAGGTCGCTGGGATAAGGCGTGGCTAGATACTCGCAGCGGTATAGTTCGTTTAGGCGACCCTCATTCCTCTGATGACTTGACAGTAAAAGGCTATATTTTTTATCGACCGAACCTGTTACCAGAGGCACGGGAAAAAGTTAAAGCTTTGCCTGCGGTTTGTGCTTGCTGCGGTGCTGACTACAGCAAGCGACTATATCGAAAATCTCCAATCCGCGACTTCAGAACAGGTTTTTCTAAAGTGAGTCAACTGCTGTCTAAAGAACTGTTTTATCAATTACCTGACACCCAAGAATCTCGAAAACTGGTAGTGTTTTCAGACAGCCGCGAAGATGCTGCTTCAATATCAAATGGAATTGAGCGATCGCACTATAAAGACTTAGTGCGCGAGGCTATTTTTGATGAATTGAAACAAGAGGCGATCGCCCGCCCTCTTTTGCTTCAAGACATCCAAAATCACGGCCTGCCTACCTGTAGCGAAGCTATTGAATTTGTCCAGCGTCACCCAAACGCTGTTAATGAATTGCAGGAGAATCGCCAACTTGTTAACTTTCCATTGCCCAAAGGGCATCCACCAGCATTGCAAGCAGTGCGAGACCAAGCAGAGAAATACCTGAACGAAATTCAGCAAAGAATTAATACCCGCACAGTTCCTCTCAGAATCCTATTTGAAGGTCTTGAAAATTCGCAAGACCCAGGAATCCTGATCCAGCGATTAGTAAACTTGGGTGTTAATCCTGCTGGTAACGATGTTCTTTACCAAGACTTTTCCTATGACGGAAAGTATCACCATTGGACAAAATTATTTGACTTTGAAACCGCTGGGTGGAAATCGGACTTGCCTCCTGAAGCACAAACAAGGCGAGATTTTACATTTAGAGAAAAAGTAAAATCTGAGGTTTGCAACATACTTTTCGGTCGCCTATATTTTGGGATTGAAGCATCAGGATTGGGTTATGTTCGCCTGAATTTACCGCCAAATCAATTAGAACAGCTAGCAATCCAATGCGGACTTTCACCTTCAGTATTTGAGAGTATTTGTGATGGCAGCTTGCGAATTTTAGGTGAATTGTACAGGTATCCGCAAGAACCTAAAGATTATCCGCTGGATGACTGGAAAGACTGGGGTGATGTGCGATCAAAATTTCGGAAATATATTAAAGAGTGTGCAAAAGCTTGCGGAATTTCAGAACAGGAGTTGCAGCAGGCATTGAAATCTGCTATTTGTGAATGCGGTCAGCACCACCACTTTAAACTTAATCCCCGGCATTTATCTGTACGAGTTGCTGTGCCGAACGACCCGGTGTGGCAGTGCGATTCTTGCCACCGCCCTCACCTGCACCGTGCGGGAGGTATTTGTACTAATACTAATTGTTTGGCAAATTTATCAGCGGAACCTAATAAAATATGTGCAGATTTATACGATCGCAATTATTTCGCCACCCAAGCTGTAAATAAGCGTCAACCGTTGCGGTTGCACTGCGAAGAGTTGACCGGACAAACCGACGATCAAGCCGAGAGACAGCGACATTTCCGCAACATTATCGTGAATTTTGGCGAACAAGAAAGAGATTTTATCCCAGAGGTAGATATCATCGACATTTTGAACGTGACTACCACAATGGAGGTGGGAATTGATATTGGCAGTTTAATGGCTGTTGTGATGGCAAATATGCCGCCGATGCGCTTTAATTACCAGCAGCGTGCGGGTCGCGGAGGGCGCCGGGGTCAGGCTTTTGCTATTGTACTTACTCTCTGTCGCGGTCGATCGCACGATGAGTTTTATTACCGCCATCCTGAAAAAATTACGGGCGATCCGCCGCCAGTTCCTTTTCTTTCTATGTCACAGGTTGAGATCGTGCAGCGCCTCCTAGCCAAAGAATGTTTGAGACGCGCATTTAAGGATGCTGGTGTCACCTGTTGGGAGGTAGAAAAGAAACCGGACAGTCACGGTGAATTTGGGACACTTAAAAAGTGGAAGGAAACGGAAGAACGCCGCGAACAAGTTCGTAATTGGTTAGAAAAATCAAAGGAAGTCACCGAGATCGTAAATTCTCTGCTAGTCGGTGTTGAAGGTATCGATCGCAACAAACTTGAAGAGTATGCACGTCAGGATTTGTTTAAAAAGATTGACGAGTGTGCCAATAACTTAGAATTGACAGGAGATGGATTGGCAGAACGCCTTGCTGAAGGCGGAGTTTTGCCGATGTACGGGATGCCCTCAAGAGTGCGTGATTTGTACCATCACGATCCGTCCAGAAAACAAAAAGTTCCTACTATCGATCGAGATTTAGATTTAGCTGTCTCTGAATTTGCCCCCGGTTCAGAAAAAACTAAAGATAAGCGGATTTATACTGCGATCGGGTTTACAGCATCGTTAATTCCCGACACTAAAAACGGGTTGGTGCCTGCTGGCGAACCTCTGAGCGATCGCCAATGGATGTTGAGGTGTCAGCGGTGCCAACATACGGACACTTCTAAGACAACCTTTGAAGATACAATCTGTCCGAAATGTGCGGCAACTGAGGAAGAGGGATTTCGAGTTTTTCAGTGGGCTGTCCCTTTAGCTTTCCGTACCAGCCTCAATCCTGGGGCTGACGCTAAAGATGAATACGATGCGTTAATTACAGGTGCAGCCAGCGTAGCCGAATCACAACCTCAAGATTTTGAGTTAGTAAATAACACAAATACTCAGACAGCTTTTTCTGAATCGGGCCGCGTTTTCCGCGTCAATGACAATAGAGGACAGCTATTTAAGGGAGCAATAGGAACTGCCACATTTGGACGCGGTGACAAACTATTACCAGATCAGTGGATTGATGAGCGATTTCAGAATAAAAATAATGTGAAGTTTAAACAGCAGGGAGAGTCAGAGAAAATTGCGATCGTTGCCCCAAAAACCACTGGTGTCCTGCGAATTAAACCTGCTGCTGTACCAGATGGATTGTGCCTCGATCCTATTGCACGCGGTTCCGCCGTCAAAGCTGCTTTCTACTCAGCCGCTTTCATGGTTCGTGCTGTAGCAGCACAGGAGTTAGACATCGATCCTGAAGAATTAGACGTGAGCGGTTTGCGACAGGCTGAATTAGAGGATGCTGGGGAAAAAGTAGGAGAAATTGTAATTAGCGATCGGCTTGCTAACGGTTCTGGCTTCACCTATTGGCTAGCTAATCACTGGGAAGATATCCTTACAGACAAAATTCTGAATTCTCAAAATAGCTTTGCTGAGGCAATTATGTCACCACAACACCGCCAAAAATGCGACTCTTCTTGTTACGATTGCTTGCAGCAGTACCGCAATATGAACTATCACGGTCTGCTGGATTGGCGTTTGGGGCTTTCCTTGCTGAGGGCATTGGCTAGCAGCAATTTTCAATGCGGACTCGATGGGGATTTTTCTACTCCTGACTTAGAAAATTGGCTGCTGAATGCAACTGCTTTGCGCGATATATTTTGTGCTTCGTTTAGTTGTTCCGGGGAACAGTTCGGCGCTTTACCGGGTTTGGCAGTGGGAGATAAAAGCGTTATTATCGTTCATCCTTTGTGGGACGTAGATAACCCTCAAGGCTTATTGCATGAAGCGATTGCTACAGTAGAAGCGCCCGATCGAGTTCGATACCTAGATACCTTCAATCTCCTGCGCCGTCCGAGTTGGTGCTATCAATCGCTAGATGATTAGATGCAGGATTCAAACATTAACACACTAGATGGTGGATCACTTGACTGAATGAGGATTTACGCAACCTTCTCGTGCAGAGCCGTGGCAATTCCCAGAGCGCTTGGGGCTACGCGGCCTGCTGGGGGATTGCCACGGCTCTGCCTAAATCCTATTAATGCACTATGTAGGCGCTCCGGCCCGCTCTCCTATTTGTAAAGTTTTTTATAGATCCGATCGCACAGCTTGTATTTAACGGATAATGTCTGTTTATTTATTTTGCAACCCCAGCGATCGCCCTAGCAAAGTATTTACTTTTCTTTACAAACAGCAGACAAAAAACGGCGCGGGAGGTAAAAATTCTGTTGCAGACTTCAAATGCGTCGCGCGATCGACTAGAGTAAAAAAAATGGCTTGATCCGTTTATTCATCGCAAAGGAAACAAAGCTCATGGTTCAACGCGGTTCTACAGTTCGGATTCTCCGCAAAGAATCCTTCTGGTATCAAGAAGTGGGCACCGTTGCTACGGTAGACCAAAGCGGCATTAAATACCCAGTTATCGTTCGCTTTAACAGCGTAAATTATGCAGGCGTCAACACCAACAACTTCGCCCAAAGCGAATTAGTGGAAGTGTCAGCACCCAAAGCAAAAGCGAAAACAGGGACTCCAGTAGCTTCCGGCGGCAAACAAACCACGCTGGACGAGAAAACCCGGAAAACCGGCAGCGGAGGAGCCCCCCAGCAGCCGAAAACTTCGACCGACAGCAAACCGGGCGCCGAAGTGACCGGCAGCGTCGAAGGTTCGCCAAATCAAGGAACAGAACAACGCTAATTGTGCCAGAACTGCCAGAAGTTGAAACTATTTGCCGGGGCTTGAATCAAGCAACCCTCGATCGAGAAATGTTGGGCGGGGACGTGTTGTTAAACAGCACGATCGCCCGCTCAATATCTGCGACCGATTTTTTGACAAAAGTCAAAGGAAAGTCGATCGCCCGCTGGTACAGACGCGGCAAATACCTCCTGGCAGAACTATCTCAATGTAGGGGCGGTGCCCCCGTGCCCGCCCTCCCCGCGCCCGCCTTCTTCCCTCCTTCAAAAGCGGGCTGGTTGGGCGTTCACCTGCGGATGACGGGACAACTGCTGTGGGTGAACCGATCCGAACCCCTGCAAAAACACGCGCGAGTGCGGCTGTTTTTTGAAGGAAACCAAGAATTGCGCTTTGTAGACCAGCGCACCTTCGGGCAAATGTGGTACGTGCCCGCAGAAACCGAGGTTTCGGGCACAGTCATCGGTCTGAAACTTTTAGGGCCAGAACCGTTTTCAGAAGAATTTACAACAGAATATTTGGCCCGCAAGCTGCAACGGCGGGCGCGACCCATAAAAACAGCTTTGCTAGACCAGGCACTGATAGCTGGTTTGGGCAATATTTACGCAGACGAAACTTTGTTTTTGTCGGGAGTGATGCCCACAACTCTGTGCGCGGATTTGACCGCAGAGCAAATTGGGCGCATCCATACAGCTATTATTCAAGTTTTACAGAAGGCGATCGCATCCGGTGGCACCACTTTTAGCAATTTTCTCAACGTCCAAGGTGTCAACGGCAACTACGGCGGCGTCGCTTGGGTGTATAATCGCGCCGGCCAACCCTGCCGCACTTGCTCCGCAACCATCGAACGTATAAAATTAGCAGGGCGATCGACTCATTTTTGCCCCGCGTGTCAGCAATAAGTAGAAGGCAGAAGGCAGAAGGCAGAAGGCAGAAGGCAGAAGGCAGAAGGCAGAAGGCAGAAGGCAGAAGGCAGAAGGCAGAGGGAAGAAGGCAGAGGGAAGAAGGCAGAGGGAAGAAGGCAGAAGGCAGAAGGCAGAAGGCAGAAGGAAGAAGGCAGAGGGAAGAAGGCAGAGGGAAGAAGGCAGAGGGAAGAAGGCAGAGGGAAGAAGGCAGAGGGAAGAAGGCAGAAGGCAGAAGGCAGAAGGCAGAGGGCAGAAGGCAGAGGGAAGAAGGCAGAAGGCAGAAGGCAGAAGGCAGAGGGAAGAAGGCAGAAGGAAGAAGGCAGAGGGAAGAGGGAAGAAGGCAGAGGGAAGAAGGCAGAAGGCAGAGGGAAGAAGGCAGAAGGCAGAAGGCAGAAGGCAGAGGGAAGAAGGCAGAAGGCAGAAGGCAGAAGGCAGAAGGCAGAAGGCAGAAGGCAGAAGGCAGAGGGAAGAAGGAAGAAGGCAGAGGGAAGAAGGCAGAAGGCAGAGGGAAGAAGGCGGAAGAAGGCGGAAGATGGAAGAAGGAAGAGGGAAGAAGGCGGAAGATGGAAGAAGGAAGAGAGAAGAAGGAAGAACTGATATCTTCTTGCACCATTGTCAATAAGGCTGTCAGGGGCGGGCGGGACACCCAGCCCAAAAGAATATTGAACTATTGTGTAACAGGCCGGAAATCCTGTTAAGCCAGAATGGTGCCAGAGGTCAGAAGAAAGAAGAAGTCCTTTCCAGCCAAATCTAGATTAAAATTTGTATAGTTTTTTAAACTAAACAAAGCAAGTTATGGCAATCAAGAAAGGCAGTATAGTTCGCGCTGTACGCGAAAAATTGGAAAACAGTCTAGAAGCCAAAGCCAGCGACCAGCGCTTTTCCTCCTATATATTTGAAACAAAGGGCGAAGTGATGGATGTTCGCGGCGACTATGCCTTCGTCAAATTTGGTAAAGTTCCCACCCCGAATATTTGGCTGCGGGTAGACCAACTCGAAGATTTTAAGTAACTCACCAAAACTCAACCTCACTGTTCTTAATGTAGCGAAGGGTGCACACCGCGCACCTTTCCCCAATTAAGCTGATTGCTAAAATCTAAAATCTAAAATCTAAAATCTAAAATCTAAAATCCAATGAATTCTCCATCAACCCGCGTATCAATTATTGGTGCAGGCAAAGTCGGCAGTACGTTAGCCCAGCGAATTGCCGAGAAAAATCTGGCAGATGTAGTATTGCTAGATATTGTGGAGGGTTGGCCGCAGGGCGTTGCTTTGGATTTGATGGAAGCTAGGGGAGTCGAACACCACGATCGCCAAATTGTCGGTACAAATGATTATACAGATACGGCAAACTCAAATATCATAGTAATTGCCGCCGGAGTGCCCCGCAAACCCGGTATCAATCGGGAAGATTTAATTAAAATCAATGCTGGAATTGTCACCGAAGCCACAAAACAGGCGATCGAGCATTCTCCCGAAGCAATCTTAATCACAGTCACAAATCCCCTAGATATCATGACTTATTTAGCGTGGGAAGCGGCAGATTTGCCCAAACACCGAGTCATGGGGATGGGGGGAGTTCTCGACTCCGCCCGCTTTCAAACTTTTATTGCAATGGAATTGGGCGTTTCAAATGCTCAAGTCAATGCCACTGTCATCGGTTCTCATGGCGATTTAATGGTTCCTTTGCCCCGCTATTCTACTGTCAACGGTATTCCCATCAATCAACTTATGGATGCTGGGGCGATCGATCGACTCGTACAGCGGACTCGCCACGGCGGCGCCGAAATTGTAGAATTGATGAAGACTGGTAGTGCTTATTTTGCACCCGCATCTGCTGTCTGTTTGATGGTAGAATCTATTTTATTTAATCAGTCGCGACTCTTGCCTTGCTGCGTTTATTTGCACGGCGAATACGGCGTGCAAGATATCTTTTTAGGAGTTCCCTGCCGCTTGGGAGATCGGGGAGTCGAACAAGTAGTGGAACTCGAACTCAGCGATACCGAAAGATCAGCCTTTATCAAGTCGGGCAAATTGGTTGCCCAAAATATTGAGGAAGCCAGGGCAATATTGAAAACTTCTTCTTAAGTTTGTAGCTGTTGGTTGAGCACAGCAGCCTGCTCGCCGCTTCCATATAATAATTTATACTGAGTATGACAGTGCGATCGCTCTTTCGGAAGTTGGCTGATCTGGTTTCAACCGCGCTTTTATAAAAAATATCATTGCTCATGCTTGTTATGCTCTATTTCAAATGCAGAAAAATGGGTAGCCAGCAACCGATAAATAAATATTAAATTTCCTCTCAAAAACTTGCTAAAAACGCAAACACTGGCAAAAGTAGTTGAAATTGATCTGGGCGACAATACCATCAGAGTTTCTCTAGAAATTAAAGCAAAAATCTGCCATATTTTCTTTACTAATAAACCAACCGCATAAGCAGTCGGTTTTGGATTATCTCTCACTCGCGATATTATGGCCGAACAACACGGTGGCACTTTAAAGGTAGAAAGGGAAATGCGAGTTTCTACAGATTTTATCATTACTTCGCCCAAACTTTAATCTTCGCGATCGCCATTTCTATCGATCGAGCTTGAAATACCTTTACTTTCGCCAAAAATGTGATACCCTAAATATTGGTATTATCTAAAAGTTTTACACTTCTCAAAAATGGCAAAAATCGGGCAAAAAGTCTCCGGGCGTGCGAAGCTATCTCTCTCCGCGCGTGCCTTCGGTGAAGGGTAGGCAATCGCCCTTGAGTTGAGCCAATTTAACCATAGCCTGCAACTACCTCAACTGTTTGACCGAAAACTAACCTCTGATTCGGTGAATTTTAATCAGTTTAAAAAATCTAATCTCGCGCCTGAAATAACGAGACTGCAAGGAAAAATCTCTAAAATTTCGGATTACCCCAAAGGCTGTCTAAAATCTAATTTAGGAGAGATAAATCGAGCATTACTTAAAACTCTAGAAAAGGCGATCGCCTAAGTTTAAACAAATTTTAAGAGATGCGAACCCAACAGGATATGCGCTCGCCAAAACAAGGAAACCATTGAGCGAGTTTGGGGTAATAATAAAAAGGTGACAATTGCAACCGAAGGCGAGCCAAAAAAATGTCAAAATTAGTCAGAGACGCTCCTCCCGATCGCGCAATGGGACCGGGTTTCTTGTTCCCACTTTCCGAGATTACCTGACCTAATTACGTTAATAAACCCGGTTTATGTGTAAGTTTTGTTAGCATTATTCTCAATTATTGAGAATAAAAGAAGTAGCAAATTCTGCCAATTTTTCAGTAAATATACGGGAGCTAAGATGGTCGATTGACCTCCAAATCTCGAAAAAATACGGAAATGCAGCGTGAGTAGCTGCTAAGTGCTAGCAGAAGGAGGAGAATATGTTCTTTGCCTTTTTGAGTTACCAGGCTCAACTTGCAGAGCCCTATTGAGATGCCATAAGCCTCGATAACAAACCGCAAAATAACTAAAGAAAAAGCATTATGTTTCATGAATACCTGTATCACGAAGTCAGCAACCTGCGCGAGAAACTAGCTCACCTAGAAAGAGAAACGCAGTCTCAAACCTGGTTCAAAAAGCTGCAAGCGCTGATGGGAGTTATTAGCAAAATTCGTGAATCCCTAGACTTAGAAACAATATTCAAAATCACAGCCACCGAAGTTCGGCAACTCCTAAATGCCGATCGAGTCGCCGTCTACCGCTTCTTTCCCGAATCCCAATTGAACGAGGGCGAAGTAGTGTCCGAAGACGTACTGCCGCAATACAGCCCATCTTTGGGAACCAAAATCCGCGACTACTGCTTCGGCGAACAATTTGCAGCCAAATACACCAAAGGATACGTTCAAGCAGTCACGGACATCTACAAAGCCCGCTTGAGCCCTTGTCACCTCAAAATCCTCAAGCGGTTTCAAATCCGAGCCAACTTAGTCGTACCGCTGCTGCAAGGGAAACATTTGTGGGGATTGCTGTGCATTCACTCCTGCGGTCAACCCCGCCAGTGGCAAGAAGACGAAATCGAATTTGCCAGACAAGTAGGCGACCATTTAGCAGTTGCCATCTACCAAGCCGAACTGCACTTGCAAACCCAGAGGCAAATAGCACAAATCGAATCCGCCCAGCAGAAACTCCGCGACAGCGAGCAAAAATATCACCAAATTCTCGATTCGATCGCCGATATGGTATTAGTCAAAGGCCCCCAATCGAAAATTGTTTGGGCAAATCAAGCATTCCGCGACTATTACGGCATGACTCAAGAGGAACTTCAAGACATCGTAGACGCACCTTTCGCCGATCCCGACAATACTCTCCAGTACGTCAGAGATGACGGCTTCGTATTTGACACCGGGCACACTCTGCAAATTTCTGAAGAACCGGTGACGCGGCACGACGGAGAAGTCCGGCTGTTCAGCACCGTCAAAACACCGATCCGCAACGCAGACGGCCAAATCGTCATGACTGTCGGCGTCTCCCGCGACATGACGGAACGCAAACAAGCAGAAGAAGCCGTCAAAGCCAGCGAAACAAAATACCGCAGCCTGGTAGAAACCTCCCAAGACATGATTTGGTCGGTCGATGCTTCAGGACGCTATACCTTCGTCAACCCAGCCGTTAAGTACATCTACGGTTACGAACCCGAAGAAATGATCGGTAGGCCGTTCTCCGACTTTGCGACACCAGAACAAAGCCAGAAAGATTTAGAAGCTTTCGCCCGCCTGTTTTCGGGAGAATCAATTTTCCAGTACGAAAGCACTCAAATCGCCAAAGACGGCAGCATGAAACATTTGATGTTTAACGCGATCGCCCTCTACGACGAAACCGGAAACTGCCTCGGCACGACCGGTACAGCCACCGACATTACCGATCGCAAGCGCACAGAAGCAGCCTTGCAACACGCCAACGCAGAACTAGAGCGCAGAGTAGAAGCACGCACGGCCGAACTGCGCCAGACTTTTGCCGCCCTCAGTGCCAGCGAAACCAAGTTTCGGACGATCGCAGCCACCATGCCCGGAGCTTTGTTCCAGTTTTGCAACCGAGACGGAGTTTGGCGCATTGACTACATGAGCGATCGCATCGAAGAGCTCAGCGGCGTCACAGCAGCAGAAATGATGCGAGACATGAATACATTCATTTCCCGCGTCCACCCCGAAGACTTGGAAACCTACATCGCCTCCGTCTGCGAAGCCGTAGAAAATCTTTCCCTCTGGCACTACGAAGGACGGTTAGTCAAGCCTGACGGTGAGATTCGCTGGTGGCAGGGCGACTCCATGCCCACCCGCAGCAAGAACGGCGAAATCGTATTTTGCGGCGTATTGTTCGACATTACCGATCGCAAAGTTGCCGAAACCGCCATCCGCGACAGCCAGCGCCAGCTCAAAGAAGCCCAGAGACTGGCCCACGTCGGCAATTGGGAACTCGACGCACCCACCGGAACCATCACTTGGTCGGAAGAACTTTTCCGCATCTTCGGGCTCGAACCTGCCGAAAGTGCGCCCAACCTAGCCCAACAAATCGCTCTGATCCATCCAGAAGATTTGGAATTGTGGCAGACTCAAGTGCAGCGGGGACTCGAAGCGGGCATCCCCTTCGATTTTGACTTGCGCCTTTACCGTCCCGACGGCACGCTGCGGCATCTCAACGCCTTGGGCAAAGCCGAAACCGATGCCAGTGGCAAGGTGGTAAAAATGTTCGGCACGGCGCTCGACATTACCGATCGCAAAGCCGCCGAAGCAGCACTGCGGCAAGCAGCCGCCGAGTTAGAAGACAGAGTGAGCGATCGCACGGCAGAACTTTCCCTAGCAGTAACCCAATTAGAACAAGAAATTGGCGATCGAAAACTTGCAGAAGCAGCGCTGCAACTTTCCGAGCAAAACCTGCGAACCATATTTAACAATGTCTACGATGCTATCTTCATTCACGACTTAGAAGGCAACATTCTCGATGTCAATAATCGGATGTTAGAAATGTACGGAGTTCCCCGTGAGCAAGCAACAAAATTATCACTTAAAAACGACTATTCAACAGACGACAATTCCCTTGAAAAAATGGAAGAACTTTGGGAAAGAGTATTAGCCGGCGAAACAGGTCGCGTGGAATGGAAAGCGAGGCGTCCCAACGACGGTTCAACTTTTGATGCAGAAATTGCCCTGTCCAGAATTCATCTCAACGGCAATCTCAGCGTCATTGCCAACGTCCGAGATATTAGCGATCGCAAACAGACAGAAGCAGAACTGCAACGCGCTCAACAGTTTATGGAATCAGTGCTCAAAACCATACCCGTAGGAGTATTTGGCAAAGAAGCACAAGAGTTGCGATTTGTACTCTGGAACCCAGCCGCCGAAGAGTTACTGGGTTTCCACGCTGCTGAAGTTATGGGCAAAAACGACTACGACTTTTTCCCCAGAGAACAAGCCGACTTTTTCACCGCCAAAGACCGGGAAGTGCTCGCCAGCGGGCAAATTTTAGACATTCCCGAAGAACTGATTCAAACAAGAGAAGGCGAGAATCGCATATTTCATACCAAGAAAACCGCAATTCTCGATCGAGAAGGCAATCCCCAATATTTATTAGCAGTTACCGAAGACATTACTGAGCGCAAGCAGGGAGAAATTGCTTTGAAGCGATCGGAAGCCCGACTCAGACAACAGGCCGATCGAGAAAAATTGCTCAACAACCTCACTACTCAAATCCGCAATTCCCTCGACTTCGACAGCATCGTTACAGTCGCAGTTAAGGAAATTCGCGCTTTCATGCAGATCGATCGCTGCAATTTTACCTGGTATCGCGGCGACGGAGACGAACCTTTCTGGGAAATTATTAAAGAATCTCGCCTTCGGGAAGTTCCCGATTTAACAGGTAGCTATAAAGCTTCTGACTTCGGCACTATAGGAGAACAGATGTTGCGTCTAGAAACGCTGCAAATCGATGATGTCGGAGCAATCGCAGACCCTGTTTGGAGAAGGTCTCTTAACTCTCTGGGCTACCAATCTATATTGGCAATTCCGATGCAGGCACTTTCGGGAGTAGTGAGCGTTGTTACCTGCGCCCACTCCGCTGCTGTGCGACCCTGGAGTGAGGGCGAAGTAGAATTATTGCAAGCGATTACAGTTCAATTGGCGATCGCCCTCAACCAAGCCGATCTTTACGCCCAAACTCGCAATAAAGCTCTCGAATTAGAACAAACATTACAGAAATTAACCAGCACTCAATCACAGTTAATTCAAAATGAAAAAATGTCAAGTCTCGGTCAACTCGTGGCAGGAGTAGCCCACGAAATCAACAACCCAGTTAACTTTATTTACGGCAATCTCACCCACGCCAACGACTATACTCAAGACTTGCTACACCTGATCGAACTTTACCAAAATCACTATCCCGATCCCGTCCCGGAAATTCAAGAAGAAGTAGACAATATTGAACTAGACTTTCTGATGGAAGATTTGCCAAAGTTGCTTTCTTCCATGAAAGTCGGTGCAGACAGAATTCAACAAATTGTTGCTTCTCTCCGCACATTTTCCCGCATGGACGAAGCGGAAATGAAAGCAGTCAACATCCACGAGGGCATAGATAGCACCCTGATGATTTTGCAGCACCGGCTCAAAGCTAAACACAATCATCCAGAAATTGAGGTAATTAAAGAATACGCTCAACTGCCCTTAGTAGAATGTTATGCCGGACAGTTAAATCAAGTATTTATGAACATCTTGAGCAATGCTTTGGATGCTTTGGAAGAACGGGATCTGCGCCGTTCTGCTGAGGAAATGCGGGAACAGCCCAGCAACATCCGCATCCGCACTGAAATATCGCCAGCGGGCAAAGTAATCATTCGGATTGCTGACAACGGGCCGGGAATACCGGAGACTGTCGGCACTCGGCTTTTTGACCCGTTTTTTACCACTAAACCTGTGGGGAAAGGCACTGGGATGGGCTTGTCAATTAGCTATCAAATTGTTACAGACAGACACAACGGGTCGCTGAAATGCACTTCTTCGCCGGGACAGGGTACAGAATTGGCGATCGAGATTCCCCTCAAAGCTAATTGTTAATGGGGAATTGGTAAGTTGTAATTGGCAATTGGCAATTGCGAAAGCGGTAGGGTGCCCGGAGAAAGGTAATTCTCAAGTCTAAACTCGCAATCAATCGCTCTTGTGTCACTAACCATGAGAGTATAATACTCCGGGACGCAACTGGCACATTCAAAAAGGTATGTTGTTGCCCCAAGCGCTCTTAAGGTATATGAAAGAACGCTTGGGGGCAACAACATACCTAAAAAAATCTTTAACTATTGTGACAGTTGCGTCTAGGACTATAAACTAATAAAGTATTACTAATCTTGGGAAAAAGTTATGGCAGCAACCATTACTGTTAATGGCACAGGGGACTCCAATCTCAGAGACACGATTCTGACCTTTAGAGAAGCTATTCTGATTGCTAATGGCACCCTCCCACTGGGAACTCTGACAGCAGGAGAACAAGCACAAATCATTGGGACTTTGGGAACGGGTGCGGCAGACAAAGACACCATTGCTTTCAACATTCCCGGTTCGGGACCGCAGACAATTGCCCCCGCGTCAGCTTTACCAATTATCACCGATTCTGTTATTATTAACGGCACTAGCCAGCCAGGATTCAGCAGCGTCCCAATTATCGAAATTGACGGTACAAATGCCACCGGATTGGATCAAGGCGTCCTAGAAATCACTGCGGGTGATACGACTGTGCGGGGATTAGTGATTAACCGCGCTGGATTTGCCGGTTTTGCGATCGCATTGAGGGAGAAAGGCAACAATGCGATCGAAAACAATTACCTCGGCACGAATCTCGCCGGTACTGGCACTTTTAGCAGCCGCAACGATACAGGAATTTTTATCAGCAATTCGGCTAACAATACTGTTAGCAGCAACCTGATTTCTGGCAACGAAAAAATTGGTATTCGCATTGAAGGGGCGATCGCCTCTGGCAACCAAATTCTCGGCAATAAAATCGGTACAGATGTTGCTGGCACTGCTGCGTTAGGAAACAGCAATCAAGGCATTTTGATTCGCAACGCACCCAACAATGTCATTGGGGGTACAACTCCTGAAGCCAGCAATATTATTTCTGGAAACAACTTTGATGGCATCGCTATTAGTGGCAGCCAAGCAACAGGAAACCAAATTTTTGGCAACTATATTGGTACTGATTTAACCGGAAATGCTCCATTAGGCAATGGAAACGGTGTGCGAATTCAGGAATCAACTAACAATACAATTGGCGGGGATATCTCCAATCAACGCAACATTATTTCTGGGAACAAATCAAGAGGGATTCATATTAGAAGTGATTCAAATAGCACCCAAATAATTGGCAATTATATTGGCACGAATAGTAGCGGGAAAACTGCAATCGCCAACGTAGCAGGTGTAGAAATTGAGACTGGTAACAACATTATTCAAGGAAACCTCATCTCTGGAAATCAAAATACTGGCCTCCTGATCAGTACTAGCAATGCGACGGGAAATCAAGTCACTGGCAACTTAGTCGGCACTGATGCTAGCGGGACAGTTGCTGTTAGTAACGGTGCCGTGGGTATATTTGTCGTTCAGCGCGCTTCTAACAATATAATTGGCGGGACAAATCCTGAGTCGCGCAACCTGATTTCTGGTAATAAAAGTTGGGGAATGGCTTTTCAAACTGGGGCGGCAAACAATCAGGTCAGTGGCAATTTTATTGGCACAGATATTAACGGTAAAGCTGCCTTGGGTAACTCCAGCAATGGCGTGAATGTGGACGGGCCCCAAAACATTATTGGTGGGACAATTGCTGGAGCGCGTAACATTATTTCAGGCAATGGCCGTAGTGGGATTGTTTTAGGCCTCAATTCTTCTGAGACCCAAATTCTAGGCAATTATATCGGTACGGATATCGGCGGTACCACTGCGCTCGCCAACGACGAAAACGGCATCTCGATAGAGGGATTTTCTATTAACAATACCATTGGAGGAATAGCACCTGAAACGCGCAATATCATTTCGGGTAATAGCGGCAACGGTATAGCCTTTGACACTAGAAATACTAAAGTTATTGGTAATTTTATTGGAACACAAGCAGACGGAAAGAGCGCGTTAGGAAATGGAAAAACGGGTATTTTAATTTCCTTGCAGGGTGGCAACAGCATTGGTGGAACAGCACCAGGAGAAGGCAATACAATTGCTTTCAATGGTCTGGATGGAATTCTAGTTAGGAATAGCAGCAAAAATAACAACATTATCTCTAATAAAATTTTCTCAAATGGCGAATTAGGAATCGACTTAAATGGCGTTTTTATTAATCCTGCTGGTACAACTGCTAACGATAGTGGAGACGCGGATACAGGCAATAACGACCTGCAAAATTTCCCCACCATCACCTCAGCTTCCGCTGACGGTACTAATATCACGATCGCTGGAACCTTAAACAGTCTTGCTAATACTCAATTCCGGCTAGAATTCTTCGCCAATACAGCCTTAGATCCCACAACTTACGGGGAAGGCGAAACATTGATTGGCTTTACTAATATTACAACGGATGCTAGTGGCAACGCCAACTTTACTGTTACTTTGCCAACGGCTATCCCTCCAGGGCAATTGATTACTGCCACTGCTACAGATCCCAACAATAACACTTCTGAATTCTCAGGAGGGAAAGTCGTTTCAGTACCGCCTAATTTTGATTTTAGTGCTGCAACTTACACCGTGGCCGAGGGCAATACAGCAGGTTTTACAACTAATGCCACTGTGCGAGTCAACCGCAGTGGCGATACCAGCGCCAGCAATACTGTACAGTTGCAATTGGCAAATGGAAGCGATCCAAATGCTACGGGGGGAACCGCACCAACAGCAGGCATAGACTACAACAATGCTGCCATTTCTGTCATTTTTGATGCGGGAGAAACGTTTAAGGATGTTAATATTCTCATTGCCGGAGATACCGAAGTAGAGAAGGATGAAAATATCGCTCTGAGTTTAGCAAACCCTAGCACGGGCAAGATCGGGACGGTGCAACCAACTGCGGTATTAACTGTCAATAATGATGATGTTCCTAATATTAGTATTGCTTCCGGTACAGTGCCGAGCGAAACTGGTTCGACGGCGGGTTCATTTCTCCTGAATCTTAATTCCTCGGCACCCACGGATTTAACAGTTAATTATGCGATCGCCTCTGGAAGCAATGCTGCGACTCCCGGCACTGACTATACCACCTTGCCGGGTAGTATTGCCTTTCCTGGGGGTGCGACGACTGCGATCCTGAATGTTGTTCCCATTGATGATGCGATCGCCGATCCCGATGAAACTGTCAGCATCACTTTGCTAGCGGGAAGCGGCTATGCGATCGCGACTCCCAGCACAGCTAGTTTGACTATTATTGACAACGACACCCCTACACCGACGCCAACACCGACACCCATACCGACGCCGACGCCAACACCGACACCCATACCGACGCCAACACCGACACCCATACCGACGCCAACACCGACACCCATACCGACGCCAACACCGACACCCATACCGACGCCGACACCGACACCCATACCGACGCCGACACCGACACCCATACCGACGCCGACACCCATACCGACGCCGACACCCATACCAACGCCAACACCGACACCCATACCGATCGCGATCGAGTTGGACAGAGAGTGTTTATGCAAATCGTTGCCGATTCCCGATCTCAATCAACCCAACTCGGTTGAAAAAACAATTGTAAGTAGCAAACTCGGTCAAATTTTCATAGGTACTGCTAACAGTGAAGTTTTTTACGGCAACAGTGAAGCTGATAATTTCAATGCTGGTGAAGGTAACGATAATCTCTTTGGCGGTGAGGGCGAGGATTCTCTCAATGGCAATGAAGGCAACGACTTTCTCTCCGGGGGACTGGGAGGCGATCGGCTTTTTGGAGGCAAAGATCGAGATATTTTGCTCGGCAACGAAGGGGAAGATTTTATATTAGGAAATAAAGGTCAAGATTCGGTGAATGGGAGAGAAGATGATGACTGGATTAACGGCAATCAAAGCTCGGATTTTATGGATGGTGGCAAAGGCAATGATTCTTTATTTGGAGGCAAAGAAGGAGATGTCATTTTAGGGAGTCAAGGAGAGGATACCATTCTGGGTAACTTGGGCGATGATACAGTCTGCGGCGGTGTCGGCGAAGATTACTTGCGAGGAGATGAAAATCGCGACCTGATTGACGGGTGTGAGGGAAATGATACAGTTTATGGCGGTGAAGAAAATGATACTTTGATTGGTGGGAATGGGGATGATATTTTGAGTGGGGATTTGGGAAATGATAGTTTGCTGGGAGGCAGCGGGAGCGATATATTTAGATTAGAAAATAATCGAGATATTGATGTAATTTATGACTGGTCTAAAGGGCGAGACTTCCTTCAGTATGAAGGGGCGTGGGCAGATTTAGCCTTTGTTCAAATTGCGGAAGGAACTTTAATTATTAGCGGTAGGAATGGGGAAGAATTGGGTCTGCTGTTGGGGGTTGAAGAACAGACTCTAGAGATGGGAAATTTCATCTTTATTTAGTTAGATTAATGTGGGAGAAAATTTTACGTGAACCGAATTGAGAGCGCCGCGCGACGGACATCTGCTTCGGAACCGAGACTGGTAATTGTGAGCAATCGCAAATGTTCAAAAAATAGACTTGAATTGCCAAAATAATTAGGACGCTGCTCAAAGCCCACCCCACAATTTTTTTTTCTTGTGGCATGGGCTTTGAGCAGCGTCCGAAAATTTGATGAAAAGGACTTTTGCAATCTTGTCTAATGGTTTTGTAGACTACTCAATCAACTTAAAAAGCGCCCGAAAATTTGATTAAAAGGGCTTTTGCAATCTTGTCTAACGGGTTTGTAGACTACTCAATCAACTTAAAAAGCGGGAGCTGTCGTTCCCCAATTTCGCGGCTAAAAGGCCCATCTAACCCACATTCCGCACCCCAACTGTCACATGAGTACGGGTGGGCTGTGGAGTTCCCAGAATGGTGAGAACCGCAAGATATATTCAGTATAAATGCGATCGAAATCGGCCAAAAGTGAGACGCGAGCGATCTATTTATTTGCTTCTCTCGACTAAAATACTCAGTAAACCGAAAAAAGTATCCACATCTGTGTGTAAAAACTTAGGCTCGCACACACAGATAAACAGGGTGACTAGAAATTAGACGCTCTTTGTAAGTAGGCGCCAAAAGATCGTTCTGCGGGCGCTGCCAGGGTCTGCCAGGGCATCGCTGCCGCCCGTGTACCGACCATGTGCCGTCATCTACACCGACTACTGGCAGGCCTATGAAACAGCACTGCGATCGCAAACGTCATCGAGCCGTAGGCAAGGAGAGTGGATTGACCCGTTACATAGAACGATTCAATAACACCTTGCGGCAACGAGTGTCACGGCTGGTAGAAGGACGTTATCGTTCTCTAAGAAGTTAGACAATCACATTGGCGCAATCTGGAATTTCATCGATCACTACAATGCACTGATTCGTTCGATCGCCAACGAGAGTTGTTGAACAGGTCTGCTTTTTCTGTATCCTTTACTAAATAGGACTACCCCTATTAGCCATTACCTATTACCAATCTCTACCTCACTGACTTGAGAATTGGTATTACCGAGATTTATCAGAATTTCTGTCACGGCAGAACTATCCAAAGGTTTAGAAAACCAATATCCCTGAGCTAATTCGCAGTCTAGTTCTCGAAGCTGTGCTAACTGTTCGGCTGTCTCTACACCTTCGGCGATCGCATTCAATCCCAAATTGTGAGCCAAAGTTACGATCGCCCGCACAATCTGCAAAGGCTGCCCCCCGTCGTCACCGTTTTCGACAGCCCCCAAGCGGCTCACAAAAGAGCGATCGATCTTCAGTGTATCCAGCGGAAAACGGTGCAAGTAACTTAAAGACGAATAGCCAGTACCGAAATCGTCGATCGACAATCGAATATTTCTACCTTTTAATTGGGCTAGCACAATATTGGCTTTCTTGACATTTTCTACGATCGCGCTTTCAGTAATCTCCAATTTTAAACAGCTCGGATCGCAGCCCGTTTCTGCTAATATTTCATCTATTTCATCGATTAAATTCGGGAAACCTAACTGTTTAGGAGAGAGATTGACGCTCATTGTTAATTGCGAAGGAGCAATAATTGGTAATTTAAAATTCGGAATGGGTACCTGGGAAGTTGTACTTAACGTAGCCGAACTATTGGGAATTGGGAATTGGGAATTGGTAATAGATGAGTGGAAATCCCTAATCGGGAATTGGTAACTGGGAATTGGTAATTTTTTACCGATTCTTTCTTCCCTGTGACCAATACTGGGGCTACGCTCAGTAAAAGTTCCGTGTTCCTCATTCCCTGTATCCGTTACATCAGTTAAATCCCCTCCATTGCCCGTTGCCATCTTCCCTGCTGTTACCCTGAGCGAAGTCGAAGCGCCTTCTTCCTTCTTGTTGCCCTCAGCGACTTGCCCTGAGTGAAGCCGAAGGGAGTCGAAGGGCCTCGTTCCGACTTCCGTTGGACTTCTTCCCTGTTCCTCGGTTAACATTTCTTGCCAAATCCGCAATTGCTGACAAGCTTCCCGCAACACCCAGGCTCCCAGAGGCACGATCAAACCTGTTTCTTCAGCTACAGGGATAAAAGTAGACGGCGGAACTAGACCCCGAACTGGGTGGTACCAGCGCACCAAGGCCTCAAAACCTTCGATCGCACCGCTGGCGAGCGAAACAATCGGTTGGTAGTGCAGAATAAAGTGCGAACATTGATCCTTGCTCTCTCCTAATTCCTCTTTGCCCAAAATAGCCAACCGCAGGTCAGTTTCTAACTGCAACAGCGACATAGTTTGGTCGTGCATCGCCAAATTAAACACTTCGTGGCGGGCCTTACCCAAAGCTTTAGCGCGGTACATAGCGATGTCAGCATCGCGTAGGAATTCTTCCGGGTGAGTGTACGAATTCGATTCGCCACTGTCGGTGGCTTCGCCTCGACTGAAAACAATGCCAATGCTAGCGGTGGTAAATACTTCGTGTCCTTCGAGATGAAACGGCTTCGTCAGTTCTGTTTGTATCTTTTTAGCTGCGAGGGTGGCGTCGCTGAGGCTCTGAATGTGGTCTAGCAGGATGGTGAATTCGTCTCCCCCCAGCCGGGCGACGGTATCAGAAACCCGGACGCAGGTTTGCAGTCGCTGCGCGAGGGCGATTAGCAGTTTGTCTCCTAAAACGTGTCCTAAAGAATCATTAACTACTTTGAAGCGGTCTAAATCTAGGAAAAGTAAACCAAATTTGTAATCGGGGGACTGATTGGATCGCCGGATGGCTTGTCCTAGCCTGTCGATGAACAAAACCCGGTTGGGCAAACCCGTCAGCGCATCGTGAAAAGCGCCGTGCAGCAGTTCCCGTTCTACTCGCTTGCGCTCGGTGACATCTCGGATAATAATCTGGCCGGCCGTCGAGCCTTGATAAATAGCGGGGATGCCGGCCATTTCAACGTCTATTATTTGTCCGTCGAGCCGCATCAGTTTTTGTTCGGCAAGGTCGAGTGGCTGATTTTCGGTCTCGACTAGCCGAAGGCGCTCTGTGGCTATTTCCACATAGTTTGGATGGACGAAATGCAATAGGGGAAAGCCAATAAGCGCTTCGGGAGAGCTCGCACCGAGGAGTTTCGCGCCCGCAGCATTGATGTAGGCGATTTTCCCTTGACTGTGAACGGCGATCGCTTCGGGAGATAGTTCTACTAAACGGCGATAGCGTTCTTCACTTTCTTTGAGAGATACTATCAACTCGCATCGCTCTTTTTCAGCCTGCTGGCGTTCGACTTCCATTTGGTGAACCGCCAGAATTTTGCCAATACTTTGAGCCATCAATTCTATAATTTCTATTTCCTCATACTTGAACTTTCTTTTCTTTATTTCTGGCGAACTAAAACTCAACGTTCCGTAAGTTTTATTGTTGACAAATATCGGCGTTCCGATGTAAGATTCCGACTGGCAGTTCTGATAAGCAGGATGTTCGCGCATCTCAATATCTGCTCCTATATGAGAATACGCAACTGTTTTGTTAAGTTTAATGACTGCCGCGCAGTAAGTATCGCTGAGGTTCAATTCTAAGCCTCGCACGAAGTATTCTAAATCGCTTTTCGCGGCTCTGACAATAAAAGTCTCGTTGTCAACTTCAGCCATGATTCCCATAGAAAGTCCAAACATCAAACAGCCTGCTGTTAGATAATCGTCAACCCGTTCTTCAAAGTTTTGATAATGATAAGTTGTAATCCGGTGCAAGTGTTTTAGATTAGCGCTAAAAGCTGCTAAAGCTTGAGAATTTAAAAATAATTCTTCTTCCGATCGCTGGCGGTCGGTAATGTCTGTTTGTACTCCAATAAAGTGGGTTAAGTGTCGCCGCGAGTTGTAAACCGGAGCGATCGACAGTTCGTGCCAAAAAGGCGTGCCGTCTTTCCGAAAGTTGCGTAATATAACTTGAGCTTCTCTGCCTTCTTCAATCGCAATTCGCAATTGTTGGGCAGCGGGGCCGTCAGTGTCTGTGCCCTGCAAAAATCGGCAATTTTTGCCCATTAACTCGTCTCTGCTATAACCAGTAATCCGCTCAAAACTGGGATTGACATAAATAATCGGATTATCTGCAACAGTCGCGTCGGTGATTGCAATGCCGTTGCTGCAACTTTCGATCGCCCGTTCCATCATTTGCAAACGCTCTTGCGATCGAATCCGCTCGATCGCCGCAGCTAACACGTTGGCGATCGCTTCTACAAAATAAACGTCATCTTGAGTGAAAACCCGCCCTTGGCAGGTATGAACCCCCAAAATGCCCCAGGCCTGCGAGGAGGAACTGTTGGCTGGTTCTGCTTGTCCCCAGTTGCTCCCCAGTCCCCGATTCCCGGGAATAATTACAGTGACGCCGCTGACAGCCCGGTGGTTGTGCAGCAGCGGCAACTCGCTAAAGCGCGTTTCCACCCGCAAATCTTCGACGATAGTCGGTTCGCCCACTAGCAATGTGTAACCTGCTTGCGATCGAGCAGAAGCGGCAACAGTAGCGCTGCCGACGAGGCCGGGCTGCCAGCCAACCCCCGCTCGCAGCAGAAAAGCATGACCAGAGGGCAACAGTTCTAACAACTGGCAATAATCAACGTCCAGGGTTTGAGCAATTAAAACCGCAGCTTTGTCCATCAGTGCGGACAAATCTGTTTCGGCCAGGGCCTGCTGCCCCAAGTAAGCGACGGCCGCTTGCTGGCGGGCCCGCGAGTGGATTGACGTGAGCAATTCCTGCTCCTTGGCGGCCGCTCGTTTGCGATCCGTAATGTCGCTGAACACCGACAGAACAGCTTTCCCCGACACCAATGTCAGATACCGCATCGATACACTTGCCCAAAACAGCGTGCCGTCAGCTTTTTTAAGCCGGACTTCTGTCTCGCGGACCAGTCCGTTGCGGGCGAGCCGCAACAGCAATTCCTGGCGATCTGCAGGTTTGTGGTAGAGGATTTCGGCTTTTTGGCGGTCGATCGACTTGAATCCTGTGAACCCGAAAGCCTGACGGCATAAATCGTTACTATAAAGAATTGTGCCGTCCCCCAGACTGCTGACGATCAGGGGTATTGGCATCGAGTTGGCGATCGTCAGCAGTAATTCTTTGGTTACTTGCAGCTCTTTGTACAAATCGGGCTTGGATGCCCAGCCGTGAAAGTCTTCAGAGTTTTCAGGGATAAAACTTTCCATTGTTTAATCGATCCATTAGCAGACAACTTTTTTAAACTTGTGGTAAATCAATACTGCGGACGGTTTTTAATTAGCATTCGTAGAATATAAAGTTTCAAGTCGATTCGCCAATCGAGCTACCAACGGAAAATCAAGGGTTTCAAACTACGAACTAAAAACAGTCCAGACTATTGGTAAATGACGATTTCAGATGCAGAGGAGGATCTACAGTAGCCCACAACACATTAATCTTAACCAGAACTATGCAACTCAAGGCCCCTAAACTGCTCGGCTGAAGTTTGATATGCTGCTCTCCCGTTAAAGACCACATCTGTCTTTGGTATGACAATCTACTGTTTTTAAAGTTGCGTTAAGTTTTGATGTATGGCGAGGTACTTTACCAAATGTGCAGCGGAAGCTCCTAATCTAAAAAGTAAAGTCACCTGCTTGCCAACCACCGAATACTATCCGAGGAGAGAGGAGAAATGCTTGAATCTTACCGCCGTACCGCGGCCGTTCGGGCCCATGAGGGAATTCCACCCCTGCCGCTAGACGCCCAGCAAACGTCGGAACTGTGTGAACTGCTGAAAAATCCGCCGCCAGGAGAAGAAGAAACCTTAATAGAATTATTGCGCGATCGCGTCCCCCCAGGCGTAGACAGCGCCGCCTACGTCAAAGCTGGTTTTTTAACTGGCATTGCTAAAGGCGAAATCCACAGCCCCCTAATTGCTCCCAAATGGGCAGTTTACCTGCTGGGGACAATGATGGGCGGTTACAACGTCCAATCTTTAATCGATTTGCTCAATCCTACTGCCGAAATTGCCATTCCCGCCACCGCAGCCCGGGCCTTGAGCAAAACGTTGTTAGTATTCGACGCTTTCCACGATATTCTGACTTTATCCGATACCAATCCCTACGCCAAGCAGGTAGTCGATTCTTGGGCGGATGCCGAGTGGTTCACCAGCCGCCCCCAACTGCCCGAAGCGATTACCGTTACAGTCTTCAAAGTTCCAGGAGAAACCAATACTGACGACTTGTCCCCCGCACCTCATGCTACCACGCGGCCGGACATTCCCCTACACGCTTTGGCGATGCTGGAAAGTAAGATGCCAGGAGGTTTGCAAACCATTGCAGACTTGAAGCAAAAAGGTCATCCCGTAGCCTATGTTGGTGATGTTGTCGGCACCGGTTCCTCGCGGAAATCCGCGATTAATTCCGTACTCTGGCACATTGGCAATGATATTCCGTTTGTGCCGAACAAGCGCAGTGGCGGTTATATTTTAGGAAGTGCGATCGCCCCGATATTCTTCAATACCGCTGAAGATTCCGGCGCATTGCCGATCGAATGTGATGTCTCCAAAATGGAAACAGGAATGGTAATTACCATCCATCCATACAAAGGCGAAATCACCAACGAAGCCGGAGAAATAATCTCCACATTCACCCTCAAACCAGACACAATTCTAGACGAAGTTCGCGCAGGTGGCCGAATTCCGCTATTAATTGGACGAACTTTAACCGACAAAACCCGCGCAGCTTTAGGACTAGAACCCAGCACTATTTTTACCCGCCCTACAATCCCAGTAGATACGGGCAAAGGCTTCACTTTAGCACAAAAAATGGTAGGCAAAGCTTGCGGTTTGTCCGGCGTTCGTCCCGGTACATCTTGCGAACCAGTCATGACAACAGTCGGCTCGCAAGATACCACCGGGCCGATGACTCGAGACGAATTGAAAGAACTTGCTTGTTTGGGATTTAGCGCCGATTTGGTAATTCAAAGTTTCTGCCACACCGCCGCTTATCCGAAGCCAGTTGATGTCAAAACTCACCATGAATTGCCCGATTTCATGGCAGAGCGCGCCGGCATAGCTTTGCGCCCCGGAGACGGCATTATTCACTCTTGGCTGAACCGGATGTTATTGCCGGATACAGTGGGAACTGGCGGCGATTCTCACACTCGTTTTCCTTTGGGAATTTCCTTTCCTGCTGGTTCGGGATTGGTGGCATTTGCTGCTGCCTTGGGCGTCATGCCTTTGGATATGCCGGAATCAGTTTTAGTGCGGTTTAAAGGTGAATTGCAGCCCGGAGTAACGCTGCGGGATGTTGTGAATGCAATTCCCTATGTGGCAATTCAAAAAGGTTTGCTAACCGTCGAGAAACAGAACAAGAAAAACATCTTTTCTGGGCGGATTATGGAGATTGAAGGTTTGCCCGATTTGAAGGTCGAGCAGGCTTTTGAATTGACCGATGCGACTGCAGAGCGTTCTTGCGCGGGATGCACGATTAAATTGAGCGTGGAGACTGTTTCCGAGTACATTCGTTCCAATGTCGCGCTGCTGAAAAACATGGTGGCGCGGGGCTATCAAGATGCGCGGACGATGATGCGCCGGGTGGCGAAGATGGAGGAATGGCTGGCAAATCCGGTGCTGCTGGAGGCGGATGCTGATGCGGAATACGTTGAAATCATCGAAATCGATCTGAACGAAATTAAAGAGCCAATTGTGGCTGCTCCCAATGACCCGGATAATGTTAAGTTGTTGAGTGAGGTTGCGGGCGATCGGGTTGACGAAGTATTTGTCGGTTCTTGCATGACAAATATCGGTCACTACCGCGCGACTGCGAAGGTGTTGGAAGGTGCAGGGGAAGTGAAAACTCGCCTGTGGATTTGTCCGCCAACTCGGATGGACGAACAGCAACTCAAAGAAGAAGGTTATTACAGCATTTTTGGAGCCGCTGGAGCGCGTACAGAAATGCCTGGTTGCAGTCTTTGTATGGGCAATCAAGCGCGGGTTAAAGATGCGACAACGGTGTTTTCAACTTCTACTCGCAACTTTAACAACCGCATGGGCAAAGATGCTCAAGTTTATCTCGGTTCGGCGGAATTGGCTGCCGTTTGTTCGCTGTTAGGTCGCATTCCTACAGTCCAAGAATACAACGACATTGTGTCGAAGAGAATCGATCCTTTTGCTGGTGATTTGTATCGGTATTTGAATTTCGATCAAATTGCTGGTTTTGAGGATGAAGGACGAGTAATTGCTTTGGAAGATATGCCTCGCATTGAGGATATTTTGGGGATTCCCGATGGTGTGTTGAGCAAGTAAAAAGTGGGGCGGGCAATTGCCCGCCCTTTGTTTATAATATGAGTAAATGAGAGAAAGGAAAAAAGTAATTATGTCCGAACAAGTTTTAAGCAGCGAAAGCCAAGGGACAGTAGAATTAGCGCCCGAAACTCCTACGGTGGAAGACAAAGAAAGCGATCGCCCCTTAAGCCAGCCGATCGCGGAATTTCTCCGCGTAATTCAGCAAACTCCCAGAGAATATTGGCCAAACTTACTTCAGATGATGCGCTTATTTCTGGAAACGGTGACAGTAAAGCCCGTAGGGTCCGAGCCTCCCCAGACATCTGAGAAAATAGACATTACTAAACTGTCGCTGGAGGAACGGATACAAAGAAATCAAGGTGCAATTGAATTATTGCGATCGTGGCGAGAAGAGGATGACGAACAAGAGCAAAAAGAAACTGCGGAATATCTAGAACAAGTGATAAATGAAGATCGGATGTCTAATCGACCCTTGTTTCAATGAGCAGAATAATTATTTTGGATTCTGGCCCATTAGGGATGGTAACAAACCCTCAAGCCAAACCTCCTTATTTGGAATGCCAACTTTGGCTAGACTCCTTACTACAAAATGGTGAAATGGTAATCCTGCCTGAAATTGCTGACTATGAGGTGCGGCGAGAATTGATTCGAGCCGGAAAAGAGAGAGGTATCAGAAAACTTGACGTATTCAAGAATGTCCTTACATACCGTCCTTTGACTACAGAAGTAATGCTTTTGGCGGCTCAGTTGTGGGCGCAAGCGAGAATGAGAGGAAGACCAACCGCAGAAGCTAATGCACTTGACGGGGATGTGATTTTGGCGGCTCAAGCAATATTGGAGGCAAGTGAAGGCAATGATGTGGTAATTGCTACAACAAATGTCGGGCATTTGTCGCAATTTGTTGATGCTCGCGAGTGGCGACTAATTCAGTAATCTTTAAATCGATCGCACTTACGCACTTACGCACTTACCCTATACCTGCTATACTTTGAACTACAGATATTTTTGCAGACACCGTTGGCGAGATAAACAGGATGGTGGAAACAGTGGACACAATCGAAAAAATTGACGATCGCACACAAACCCGCTACTGGGGTCAAGTTACAATCATAGACGCGGGCGATCGTTATAAGATCAATCGCATTGAAGTCAAGCCGGGGCATCACATCAGCACCCAAATGCACTATCACCGCAGCGAGCACTGGGTTGTCGTCTCCGGTACCGCTAAAGTTATCTGCGACGACAAAGAGACGATTCTCATGCAGAAACAGTCAACCTACGTTCCCATGAATACTGCTCACCGCGTAGAAAATCCAGGCGTTATTCCCCTGGTGATGATTGAAATCCAAAATGGTGAATACCTCGGCGATGATGACATTATCCGCTTCGCCCAAGATGCTCACGAGCAAGATTGATCCTAGATCCAAATATGAAGCAATCGCAGACACCGGGGAAAAGCTTCGCACACCGAACAATCACCGAAAGCAACCAGGATACAAGCCCCCGGATTCATCTCGCGCAAGTCAATGCTTCAATTCTAAAATCTAAAATCTAAAATCTAAAATCGATTGACCTACGCCGCGACAGGAAACCAGATAATATCATGTCCGCTCGATTGACCATAATATCCCGGCCGGGCGGGTTTTTGAGATTGTCAATTATTGGCAGATATTGTTAGTGAACCCGCCCCTACCTGATGAAGGGTAATCGACCGGACATGATATAAATCCTACCATTAAAACTGTAGGGGCAATTTCAGAATTGCCCCTACCTGATTATATTAACTTTGTTAAGCACCAGAATTTGATATAGCAATTGGCGATCGTCCTACGGCAAAGAAGCGTTTTTCAAATCTACATTTGCCATATTGGCATTCTTTAAATTAGCACCTGTCAAGTCCGAACCGTTCAAATTTGCACCGTTCAAATTTGCATTGGTCAAATTTGCATCCCGCAAGTTGACTCCCTGTACGTCTATTCCCGACAAACTGCCACCTCTGAGGCTGACATTAGATAAATTCGCTAAAGACTGGCGAGCATTTCTCAGGTTTGCACCCGCCAAATTGGCGCTTTCTAAATTAGCGCCGATTAAATTAGCGCTGGTGAGGTTAGTATTTTTCAAACTCGCAATCACTAAACCCGCCAAACTCAGATTAGCGCGGCTCAAATCAGCACCCTCCAAATTAGCCCCGTGCATTTTAGCCGCAATTAAACTCGCACCTTGCAATTTAGCTTGTTTCAGATTTGCTTCATTCAGTTTGGCTTCGTTCAAATTTGCACCGTTCAAATTTGCACCGCTGAGATTCGCACCGCTCAAATCTGCGCCCGTCAAATCAATACCAGCCAGCTCCGCTCCTGTCAAGTCACATTGGGTACATTTTTTAGTTTCTAATAATTGTTTGACGTGTGATACGTTTTCTGCCTTTACTCCCGAGGCAAAACCGATCGCAATCAGCAGCCCTGTTGTTGTTAAAATTCCAAGTTTCATATACCCACCCTCAGCAATATCTCTCTCTTAATAATATCCCACATTATTAAAGAGGGTAGGGTGATCAGTCTCTTTGATAAACTGTGACAATCATCACCCTGTTGTGCACAACATATGCAATAATTATTGACGTTTCAACTCCCCCAAATTATTGTAACGAATTATTGCTTTTTCAGGAACCAAAAAGGAAAAGATTGCGTCGGTTCGAGACGGACGCCGGTAATGCTGTTCTGAGCAAACGTATAGTCCTTATCCTGCCAAAGAGGGATGAAAGGTACATCTTTACCCAGTATGTCTTGAATTTCGGCAAATATGGCTTTGCGGGTTTGAGGGTTTGTTTCTTTGCGCTGCTTGTCGATCAGTTGATTTACCCGATCGCTATAATAAAACGAACCCTGACTTTGACTTGCACCCTTGGAGCAGCCCCCAGCCTCCGAACCTGTGGCACAATCTAAAAACGGCTGAATGTAATTGTCAGCGTCAAAAAAGTCGGCAGACCAATCCACTAAAACCGCTGGATAAATGCCCTTCTCTATGTTTTGAAACAAAGTCGGAGATTCAACACTGTTAATTTCTACCTGCATTATCCCGTCCATTTTGAGTTTAGTTTGCGCCTCGATCGTACTCGCGACTAAAGCTCTTTTTCTTGAAGCCGAAGCATGCCAAATTTGCAGAACAAAAGGATTTGTGGCCGAGTATCCCGCTTTCGTTAAAAGTTCCTTGGCTTTGGCCGTGTTGGCGTCGCCGTACAGTTCTTTGAAAACCGGTTTTTGAACGTCCAAGGTTGTGGGAATCAGACTGTAAAGCGGTTGTGCTTGTCCCAGCAGTACGCGCTCGTTAATCAGCGGGCGATCCATCACTGCTGCGATCGCTTGTCTCACTTCTAACTTATCCAGCGGTTTAGACTGCATATTCAGCGTCATGTAATTAACCGTACTGCTTTCCCCCGCAATTTCCTGCCATTTCCCTTTTTTTGCTCCCTCATCCAAGCTGCGAACTTGGTCTGCATCCAGAGACAAATAAGCCACATCAACAGCACCAGTCTGAAAAGTATTGAACAAATTTGACGAACTAGAAAGCAGCAAAATGTCAATTCCTTGATTAACCGGCTTTTCCCCCCAATACTTGTCAAACACGTCAAACTTGAGAGAATCGCTGCCGTACTTCGCCAACTTGTAACGTCCAGTTCCCACAAAGGTATCGGGTTTAAATTTACCCGCCCCAATCTCGTAAGCTTTCGGAGAAACTGCACACATACCCGAAAATGTCAACAGGGAAGGAAAAGCAGCAAAAGGCTTTTTGAGTTGAAAAGTTAATTCGTATTCACCCGTCGCTTTCACGGATTCTACTGCATCGCTCAACAACAAAGCCGGACTGCCGCCATTTTGGATAAACCGTTGCAAGGAAAATTCCATTGCGGCGGCGTTAAACGGTGTGTCGTCGTGAAAAATAACGCCTTGACGCAAGGGGATTGTATATGTCAATCCGTCTTGGCTAACTTTTGGCATCGCTGTCGCTAAGTGGGGGATTAACTTTGTAGTTCCCGACTCGTAGGCGTAGAGAGTGTCGCCCAAATTGCGTAGCAATTGTCCAGATAAGGTTTCGTAACCGTCCGCAGGGTCGATCGTCCGCAATTTCAAGGTTGTGCCAATAGTAACGCGGTTATTAGCATTTTCGCCGCTCGCAGTGACCGATGGACGTGTTCTTTGTCCGCAACTTGCAGTTAACAAGCAGCACAGAAAGAAGAGAGCTATCGCTTTAATCACTGAAGGTTTTATATGTATTCTAGGCTGCTGCTTGTTGATTCCCATCGTCTTTTTTTGACACTCCAAATTACTGATTATATTATCAGGACTTACGCACTGTTAGACTAGAAACCGGATTTATTGGTAGATTCTCCTGTAATATCACGTCCGAGCGATTGACCATAATATCCCGGCCGGGCGGGTTTTTGAGATTGTCAATTATTCGCAGATATTGTTGTTGAACCCGCCCCTACCTCATTTCGGGCGAAGCGAAGCGGAGGGAATCGACCGGACAGAAGATAATAGCTAGTAAAAGTATAGTCATTTATGACATGACATGGGAGGCATTAAGTCCCTCCCCTTTCACTTTTACTTTGAGCGGATTGACCCGCCTCGGCTGAACTACGCAGCTCCCTATCAAGAAAGCTAAACGCATTTGGGATTGCTTTTCTGAGGATATTGTAAGACCCGTTGACATCGGAATTAATTAATTGACCGACCGATGTCTTGTACAAACCTCTCTTAATTCGCTTGCCGCTAAATGCGACACCATCAGCGCCAGTATGCCCGTACACCGGAATCGGGTCTAAATTCAGGAAGCTCGACTTCGAGGTATAAGATTCCTCTTCCTGTAGCACCTTAATCCCAACCAGTCGAGCTTTGTATTCCAACATCTCAATTAATCGAGCATGAGGAATACTGACGAAGTTTTGGTTGGTTTGCTTTCCTAAACCAATCTCGGTTTTCCATTGTGCATTCTTGCCAATTACTAGCGTCCCAATTTGTTTGGCGACCAAGATACCGATTATTAGCCGACTGGCGTGATGCAAGTAATTATCGACTTTTTGGTTGCGACAGCGAGTTAAGCGCTGAATGCGGGGCGAACTCTTGCGACTTCCTTTTAACTGAGATTGTAAGTGTGAAGAGCGTTTGTTGTAGAACTGGTTAATCGATTTTAATGGTCGCCCGTTAATCAACAGAGGGATGAAACCTGGCTGATTTGAAGTTAACGCCACTAAATTATTCAGTCCTAAATCAATACTAGCTGCCCAAATATCGTTACTGACGGTGGACTCCGGCTCATTATAAATCACCTCAATCACATACGAATCACATTTGGGAATCAGCCTAACTTGGCAAATTTGAGCGGGATTTACTTTGGTCTTTATCAAGATTTCCGTACCCGAAAGCTTGATAATTCCTTTCTTCAATTGCTTGCTGCTAATCGCCTGAATCGTATATATAAGAATATTACGACCCTTGGCTTTATCTTTATATTTCGGTAGCTTCGGACGACCCGTGAATTTAGAAGAATCAATTTTGTAAGCTTTGACTGCTTCAAAAAAGGATTTCCAATTCTTGTCCAATATCATCAAAATTTGTTGACTAACCTTGGCGGGCAAAGCCTTGTATGCTTGATGAGATTTCATCAAACGGTTCATCTCGTTGTAGTTGATGTAACCCCATCCATAAGTAAAACTTTGACGAATGACGTAGTTGGCCGCATTGTAAAGATTCTTGGATTTAAAGGCTAATTCATCAATTTGGGCAAAACGGTGTTCCGTAGATTTAATGATGTGCCTCTCTGTTAGCTGCATTTGGATTTTCCATTCTTAACGATCGCAACATTCTTGATTTCTCTGACTAGATGATACTACTATTGTCTATTAATGCTTAAAAGTTTAATGAAGTTTTACAATACAAATATCGCTCCCTAACCACAGCAACTTAAAAGCTTGGTGATGTTCGATCGGTTTGAACTCCTTCTGATCAATTTTTAGAGCTTGCTGGCTCATGAGTGTTCTTGCTAAGAAGTGCGACGATCGTCTTAATTAATTTATCCGGTTCGATCGGCTTTGCCAGATGGCGGTGAAATCCAGCTTGCAAAGCTTGCTGTTGATTAACCTCGCCCGCATAGGCAGTCAGGGCGATCGCGGGAATCAGCCCTCCCCGTTCTGGCGGCAGAGCTCGCACTTGCCGCAACAGCATATAGCCATCCATCCCCGGCATTCCAATGTCGCTCACCAGGACATCTGGCTGGAAATTAGTCAACGCCGTGAGGGCTTCTTGAGGGACAGCAACAGTCAGTACCTCTGCACCTGCATCTTCTAGCAGAAAGGAAATCAACTCTCGCATATCCGGCTCATCATCTACCACAAGTATCCGCATCCCGGATAACGGTTCCTCCGCAGTCGATCGTTCCGAAAGTCTTGCCAGAGAGTTTTCTTGTATTACCTTCGGTGACAGGGGCAGTCTTACAGTAAAGGTAGCTCCTAACCCTTCACCCTGGCTCTGGGCCCCAACGGTGCCGCCGTGCAGTTCCACTAGATGCCGCACGATCGCCAGCCCCAATCCCAAGCCACCAAACTTGCGGGTTGTAGCGCCATCTTTTTGGCGGAAGTAGTCAAACACGTAGGGTAAAAACTCCGGTGCGATGCCAATCCCTGTATCCGCCACCGTAATTTGAGCCTGATTGCCAACACGAGTCAAATTCACCTCAACGCGCCCCCCGGCTGAAGTAAATTTGACCGCATTGGAAACAAGATTCCAGACAATCTGCTGCAAACGGCCCGAATCCCCCAAAATTTGTCCGATCTGAGGATCTAACACAGTCCGAATATCAATGGATTTGGCAACAGCAGCCAAATTGACAGTTTCGATCGCCGATTCCACAGTTAAAGCTAAATCGACTGGACGAATATTAAGACTAAGCTTGCCTTGGAGAATTTTCGAGACATCAAGCAAATCTTCAATCAATTCAGTTTGCAGCTTGGCATTGCGTTCGATCGTCGCTAACGCCTGTGCAGTTTTGGCCGCATCCAGCTTGCCAGTTTGCAGCAGCTTTGTCCACCCCAGGATCGGATTGAGGGGCGATCGCAACTCATGGGATAGTACCGCTAAAAACTCATCCTTGATCCGATTTGCCTGTCTTAGCTGTTCCGCTTGCTGCTGCAGTGAATCGTTCAGGTTTGCCCGTTCCAGAGCGATCGCGATCTGGTCACAGATAGAGCCCAGCAGCTCGATTTCAGCAGGCGTGAAGTGCGTCCGAGTCAGACTGGCAAAGGAGAGCGTTCCTAATAACTGCCCTTGAGCGATTAACGGTTGACCCACGTAAGCCGTGATGCCCAGTTCAGAGACGGCTTTACCATTCGGATGAGTGGAAAGTTCGGCTTGATTCAAGACAAGTTGCTGCTGCGTTTGGGCAACCAGTCCACAGAGATATTCCCCTAAATCGATCCATGCGATCGCCTGCGCCCTTTCTTCAGAGATGCCATCATAGTTTCTCAAATGCAGCATCCGGCGGTTGTCTTTTTCTTCCACCATGAAGTTGTAGTAAGAGTGCAGATCCAGTTGCAATGCAAGTTTGCGGAATAGCGTGTGCATCAAAGCCAGAGGCTGTTCTGTCTGCATCAGATCGCGGGTAGTTTCATACAGCAATTGCAGTCGCTCACTTGCTTGCCGTTGTGGGGTCTTGTCCTGCATGATTTTGACAAATCCCTGCGGACAATCCGCTTCATTAAGCAGGGGCATCATCAATCCACTGGCCCAAAAGCGATTCCCATCTTTGCGGACGTGCCAGCGTTCGTCTTCGGCCCGTCCTTGCAGTAGAGCCGTTTGCCTCTGGTACTCGGCTTGTCCTTGTTCGTTATCTTCGGGTGTGAAGATCATCCGACTCGAGCAACCAATTGCTTCTGTCTCGGTATAGCCCAACAACCTTTCTGCCCCGGAGTTCCAACTGGCAATGATGCCGTTAAGGTCGAGGGTGAAGATGGCATAATCTTTGGCGCTTTCAATGATCAGACGCAGGCGGGATTCACTCTCGCGCAGGGCTTCCTCAGCTTGTTTGTGGTCTTCAATATCCACACAGGAGCCGATGTAGCCCAAGAACTCGCCGTCCAATCCGTAGCGAGGAACAGCTTCATCCATAATCCAACGGTATATGCCATCACAGCGTTTCAAGCGATAGTCCATCTTGAACGGTTGACGGGCATCAAAGGCAGTCACATAGGTGTCTAAACAGCGCTCGAAGTCGTCGGGGTGGACTCCTTCTGTCCAACCATTGCCCCTTTCTTGGTCGATCGTCCGTCCCGTAAAGTTTAGCCACGGGAGGTTGAAGTAATAACAGAGTTTATCGGTGCGGGCCATCCAAATCAGTACAGGGGCGGCATCTGCCATCACCCGGAACCGTGCCTCACTCTCCCGTAGTGTGGCTTCGGCTTGTTTGCCATCAGTGATATCGTTGACCAGTGCTACAAACCCTTCAACTTTTCCCTGGCTATTGAAGCGGGGAACATAGGTCGCATTGATATAACGGGTTCGACCATCTTTGTAGGAAATTTGGCTTTCAAAGGTCACTTCCTCTCCTGCCAAGACTTGCTCAACATAAGGAAGAATCCCTTCATACCCCGTTTCGCCTAAAACCTCTTGAAGGTGCTTGCCGTAGATTTCTTTTGCCTCAGATCCAAACCATTCTTCATATGCTCGATTGTGGAAGCGGTAGCGTTGGTCTGAGTCTACAAAGCAAATCAAGGCAGGCACGGCATTGGTGACTAAACGAAGTTCTGCTTCTCGTTGTTGCAATACCTCCTCGGCCTGTTTTCGATCGGTGACATTTCGGAAATAAATCGTAATCCCGTTCGCGGCAGGGTAGGTGCGAACGTCATACCAACGATCGTGCTCGGGATAAAACGCCGTGACTGACAAAGCCACGCGCTCGTTTGCCACGCGACGATAAACCCGCTCAAACTCGGTGTCATTGAGTCCGGGGAATTCTTCCCACAAATTCTTCCCAATCAGCTCGCCTGCAGTGCGGTCTAGCAGAATTTCCGCTGACCGATTCACGTAAGTGAAACGCCAATTCTCATCAAGGGAAAAGAATCCATCATCAATGCTCTCCAGAATGTTCCGACTCAGCTCTTCGCTTTGACGCAACGCTTCTTCGGTTTGTTTACGATCGCTGATGTCGATTAATACGCCGCGCGTCGAAATTATGATGCCATCAGCGTTATAGGCGGAATCGCCCTTTGCCAAAATCCAACGAACGGTGCCATCTGCCCAAAGCGTCCGATACTCTATTTCAGTATGCGGTTGATTCGCTTTTAGCTCTGTGAGCGCGCTGTGAACGAACTGGCGATCGTCGTGATGCACGGCTGCTAAAAACACCTTCATGGACATTGCCTGATCCACGGGTAAACCAAACATCCCTTTGGCTATGTCCGTCAAACTCACCGTGTCAGTTTCCATATCCCAATACCACAAACCCAAATTGCCGCCTTCGGAAGCCAGTCGGAGCTGTTCTTCGCTCTCGCGCAATGCCTGGAACGATCGATCGCGCTCTAAGGCGATGCTGGCAACTTGGGTGCCGAACTCCGCGAGTTTATTTTCCCAATCAGTCGGCATCCGCGCCTCGCTAAAGCACAGCATCAGCGACCCCAGAGATAGATTGTCGTGTCTGAAGAGGGGCTGAGAATGACACGCTAGAATGCCATGAGCCACGCATAAATTTCGCCATTCTTGCGACCAGCGATCGTCGTTGGCAATGTCGGCGCAGGTCACGGGCTGACCGCTATACACCGCTTCGCCGCAGGTTCCAATGCACAAATCGTTAATCGGAGCATCTTGGAGTCCTTCACCAAAAGACGCTGGAAAGTCTGGAGTAATTGATCTCTTAAACGTCAGCCGCTGAGCATCCGCTAGCAGGAAGCAGGCGCGGGTACCCGGATTCAGCCTGGATACTGAGTCACACACGGCTGCCAGACAGTCGTCTAGTGGCTGTCCGGATGCGATCGACTCCAGCAGTCGTTTCTGCTCGATTAGGATGAGTTCGGCCTGTTTGCGATCGGTAATGTCGGCAAGCAAAACGGTCAGTCCACTGGGCGAAGGGTAAATTCGATGGTCGTGCCAACCGTTCCAAGGTGAGTAGAGATAATCAAACTGGAGCGGCGTTTGTTCCCCCATTGCCCGATGAAATTGCACGTAAGCATCGGTGTCAACGGCAGCCGGAAATAGCTCCCAAACGTTCTGACCCAGAATCGCTGACCGCGGCATTCCAACCATTTCACAGTAGCGATCGTTGGCATAGGTGTAGCGCCAATCGCGATCGAGGATGTAAAACCCATCGTTGATGCTAGAAAGTACCGTTTCTAGCTGTTCTTTTGCCTCCGTCGCCGCAGTTTGTGCGACTTCGCCCCGAACCTGGGCTTTTTGTTCTAGCGACCTTGACTCCTGTAAAGTTTGCAAGGCTGCTTTCGCATTTTTTATAGCAGTGCGCCACGAGAGATTGAGTGCAGCGATGAATCCTGCGGCGATCGAGAACATACCCAGCCGAACAATTGTCTCTACATTAGCGATTTTTAAGGAATAGAACGGCTCAATAAAAAAATAGTTGATTGCCAGCGTGGATAAAATTGTTGCCAGAAACCCAGCCCCGAAACTGCCATACCAGGCACTCACCATCACGGCGATGAAAAACAGGGGCGTCGTGGTTGGGTAGAGCCACGGTAAAAGCGATCGGGTTAGCGCCAGTGCCACAGCCACGGAGAGGATCGCCACACCATAGGGAAGTAGTCGAATATCTCTGAAAATGCTGTTGATTCCCTCTAAACTCACCGTTTGTACTCCTTATCCGAAAAATATCTTGCTCGCTGTGCCTTACAGCAGTCGCCAAGCGTTGCATCTGGCGAATTACCTAACTCATCCAGCAATATCTAAATTTGCTTGAGTGCCAAGCCAGAAGGCGTAGCCTGTCAATTTTCCCAACGATTAATCGTGGGAAAGGTCATCCCTAATTTATCCGCCAACTTTTTCTGATACAGCTTCAGCGCTTGCCGCTGTTCTCGCACCCAATTACCGATCGCTGGTTTTTGAGCCCTAAGCCGTTCTATTTTGAGAAGCCTCAGAAGTAACAGGTATAAAGCTGTTTATATTTTACAGCTTTTACAGATTCCAGAGGTCAATCTTAAATCTAAAATAGACTAAGTTGCTTTAAATTCCTTTAAGGAGCGATCGCCAATCCCGACAGCGTTTCAGGTAAATGCGAGCTACCTGATCGCTCGGATTTGTTCGCAAACACTCTTCAAATAATTTTCCCGCTTCTCGGAATTCCTTGCGATCGCACAGTAACATAGCTTCATTATATACAGGCAAATTTGCTAGCTTTGCCGACATAATTTCCGGCATATCTGCATCAAATACTTCATAGACTACGACATATTGAGATTTTCCTTTAACCTGTACTTTATCCACAATCCTAATAGCATAATCCTTCGGATTTCGCAACCGTTCTAAAGTCTGCTGAGAAATTAACAGAGGTACGCCGTAATCTTTGGTCAATCCTTCAATGCGAGATGCTAAATTAACAGCATCGCTAATCACAGTGCTGTCCATGCGGCTTTTCCCCCCGACTGTCCCCAGCATCAAAGAACCGGAATTGATGCCAATGCCAATTCGGATCGGGACGTAGCCGACCTCTAGACGGTATTCGTTGTAATTTTTGAGGGTATTTAGCATTGCAATACCCGCTTTCACTGCATCATCTGCAAAGTCACTAAACAAAGCCATAATTGCATCGCCGATGTATTTGTCAATAAACCCGTTATTCCTAGTAATTGCCGGCTCCATCCGCGAAAGGTAAGCATTGATAAATTTAAAATTTTCTTGGGGAGTCATAGTTTCGGAAAGCGTCGTGAAGTCGCGAATATCAGAAAACAGCACGGACATTTCCTGCTGCACTTGGTCGCCTAAATGGACATCTATAATACTTTCATATCCCAACAAATTTAGAAATTGGTGAGGCACAAATCTACCGTAGGCATCAGTTAAGTCTGATTCGGCATCCAGGGATTTTTCTAAATTTTTGTTGAGGTCAAATAGTTTCTTAATAAATAACTGGCGATCGGCTTCAGCTTCTTTGCGTTCCGTGACATCTTGAAAAACTGCGATCGCAAAAGCAACTTTGCCACCCTCGTCAAAAATTGGCCTTCCCCAAATTTCTAGGGGAACTTTCTTGTCGGTTCGATGAATTTCCAGATCGTCAGCAGTCGCGTTTTCGCCCCTCAAAGCTCGGACGATGGGCAAATTCTCGAAAGGGTAAATAGTCTCAGTTCCCGCCATATAAATTTGATAACTTTCTGACAAATCCTCAACAGAATTTAAGGGCAAAACTCCTTGACCGAGTAACTGGTGTCCGGCGTGATTTACGTAGTAAGGTTTGCCTTGAGAATCGAGCACTACCACGCCTACCGGAATCGCTTCTAGAAATTGAGCCAGCTTGATTTCGCCTTCGCGCACCGCCTCGAATGCGCGAGATCGCAACTCAGTTTCAACCGTATCGGAATGTTCAGCAGTAGTTTCCAGCAAGATTTCCAGATCGGCTTTTTCCTCCTTCAAGTCTTCCACTTGCTGGCGCAATTTTTCTATCTCTAAAAGTAGCTGTTCTCTAGATGGTTGTTCTTCCAGCATAACTCTAGAATTTGCGCCTCGACTAACAAAAAATTGCTCAATAGCTCGCACCCAAAAAGTAAGCGTGTTTCTATAGAAATTCCAACTCTAAACCAGGCATCAGGCGCTGGAAATTCCTCAAAGATTTACCTTGCCAAGCTATGCTTTGAGAGCCCTGCACCGCCATTTGCACCCTGGCTGTTTTGCGGATCTCGATAATAAACTTCGATAGCATATTGATGCCAGAACTGTTCAAAAATTCTAACTGCTGCAAATTGAGGGTAATTTTCGTCGGTTCCAAGTCGGCAACCTTGGTCAGCAACTGCGCTATCGGCGCGTACTCAGTAGGCCCGCTCAGCCTTAGAGATCCAATCAAACTCACGGTTGCCGTTGCTGGATCGTAACATATCTGGTAATCTTCTGTATTAATTTCCATAGCCACAAAAAAAAGTCCCTTAATATTATCGATCGCTAGCGTTGCTTATACTGTTAATTGCACCATCGTTGTCACCGCAATTACTTCCGGGTCTTGGTGCACGGTCTGGAATTTCCAGCCAAGTTTGGCGGTATAATCGGTGAGCATGGTCAACAAACCCAATCCAGAATTGGTACAGTTGTCGTCAGCAGCATTTTTTTCCAACCGCTGAATGTAAAGTTCGCTTGGCTCCGAGGCCAGCAACTCCTGAATATAAGCCTGAAACTTGTCCACAGCTTGCGGAGAGATGCTGTTAGCAACTGAGACAATCACTCCGTCGCTCTCTAATTGCACTTTAATATCGATCGGGTACTCTGAGGTTTCATCATTAAACTTCATGGCATTTTCCAATAACTCGTTGGCAATGTAGCTAACAGCGCTTTTTATTTCAGCTTGTCTTTCAATTGTCGAGGGTTCATCTTGGTTGCCCGGAAAAAAAGTCGTCAGGTAGTCAGCCAGAAAATCCGCCGACAAACCGTTGTTCCGCCACCGCTGCTTGAGAGGGACCGAACTCGGAGAAAATCCAATTATTAAGTATTCTTGGCTACCTGCCTGCTCAATAAAATCGCCTAAAATCTGAATCATACCGATGTGAGAGCTAAAGTTTGAGATGAGGGGCATCACTGAATATATTTTAAACTTTAGAAGGGATATCCAAGTAGTTATTTTTGTTTGAGTACCAACAATGTGATGTCATCAAAAACTTTTTGTTCGCCGATGTGCGATCGCACGTCCTTAATTACAGCGTGCCTGATTTCGGCCGCCGAACGCTGCCAATTAATCTCTATTACCTCAATTAACCTATCTAAACCATAAAGCACTTTATCCATATTTTTAGCTTCCGTAATCCCGTCAGTGTACAGCACAACCACATCTCCTGAACGCAAATGCACAATTTTCTCAGCAACAAATTCAGCAATATCTACATCCAGCCCGATCGGGAAACCCAAATCGATCGTATCAAACCGCTCGACAGAACCGTTACACCGCACAACAATCATTTCTTCGTGCTGGCCGCTCAGCTTCAGCATCCCCTCCTCATAGTCTAGCAAAGCAAGGCTGGCGTTTTTATCGCATTTCATCCGCTGCACGTTATCGTAAATTACACTGTTAATAGCACTTAAAAATCTTACTGGATCTGGTTCATTGTAGGCGAGCAAGGTTCGCACTGCCGTTTGAACCATAATCATTAAAACGCCGCTCTCCAATCCGTGTCCCGTCACATCCCCAATGCCGATTTTTACTCTACCTTGGTGCTGGAGTACGTCGTAATAGTCGCCGCCTACTTCCTCAGCAGCCTCCATAAATCCCGCAATATCTAAGCCGATAACTTCGTTGAGCTCTCGGTCTTTCGGCAGCAGCATCTGCTGAATCTTGCGAGTAACGTCTAGTTCGGCGCTCATTCGCATATTTTCAGCTTTTAGGCGATCGTTGAGAACAGTAATTTTGTGATTTGCACCAACTAAGGCATCGGCAATCTTGTTAAACGCACCCACAACTTGCCCGAGTTCATCTCTGTTATCCAAAATAATTTTGTGATCGAGATTGCCGCTTGCCATCTTTTTTGCAGCTTCGTCAAGGACAAATACCGTTTGCATAACGCTTCTGTAAAAACTTACAAATAAATAAATAACTAGGGCTAAGGTTATTAACACAACCAGAGAAATTATGCGTTTCTTGGCAACAAAACTATCAATACGTTTTTGCAGCAGAAAGTCTAATTCATTGATAGTTGCGTCCCACAGTTCAAAACTCGAATTCAGAGAGCGATCGCTGCCATCGAGATAGGCATAATATTCCACTAAGGCTGTGGGATAAATCAGTTTATCTATTTGCACAGTTAGTTGCTCTACTACGGAGTTGAATTGGGTCACATTCTCGCTTAATTTCTGTCGCAGATTACCGTGAGGATTATTGCTATATCCTACCTCCATATTGATTGCTACATCCTGATTAAGTTCTCTCAACTTGCCTGCCCAAGTAATCAGTTTCGCTCTTTCTTTAGGTGTGGCATGGGAACGCAAGCTGTTTTTTTGAGAAATAAGCCTAATCTCTGACAAGATTTTTTGCATCTCTGGAAGCTTCAGTAAGGTAGCATCCATCAAATAATAGGTATCTAGATCGGGGTCTAAAATTAGATTAGAAGTATCGCCGACGCGAGCGCTCAGTCTATTAATGTCGGCAGCTAAACGTTGATATACCAAATCGCAAGTTTCTACATTCCACTGGCTGCGGCGAAGTTTCAAGTTTTGCCAATCTTGATAAAGATTATTAAATTTTTCACTGGATATTAATATGTTTCCAAGCTGGCTATCTGTATTAGCCAGGGATTGAAAGTTCGCATCCATCTTAGCTTCTAAATCGGCTCTCGTATCGGGCAGGCTTAAATTTGTATTTAAAGGCTGATAATTTAAGAGTTGAAGTTTAGGTATGTATTCCCTCAACTGGCGCAGTGGGCGCAGGTATTGATTACCGTAGATTTCTTTTTGGGCAAAATCAACCCGGCTGTTAATTTCGGAAATCAGCAGGTGCATGACCAAGGTTAACGGTATTGCAAATAGAAAACCGATTAAGATAAATTTTTGAGGATAGCTCAGCCGATTCATTAAATGGATTCCCAGAGATTTTGTGTTCATAATCTATAGATTTCAACAATATTCTACTAAAAAAGTAGCGATCGCTACTAAAGTAGTTTCGGGGACGATCGCTCTAGAAAACCACAAGGCTAATATAATTAATCAGCGATAGCTGATTTAATTTCTAATGCGTTTTCCTCCTGTTGCAACCAATTTTGAGGCATCCCTGTGAGATCCTTGGCTCAGCTCGCTTCCCCCAGTCTAAAACACGTTTAGCAGTTTTGGGACGCAGAATAGTAATTTGTACTGAGATTCGGGGGCAAGATGAGAGGCTTTTAAGAATATTTACTTAAGCATAAATTTTTCTTAATACCCGGAGACAAAAAGTAAAAATTAAGTAATAACTGGGTAGTGCAAGTTTCCTGAAACACAACTGCAGGCAGCGAGTAGGAAATACTTGCGCCGCACGCACCAGCAGTCAAGTCGGTTCTGCACAAAGGAACCAATAGCACCAGCAATAGTGTCTAAGTAAGTATCTGCAGTTGAGTGTTCAGGAGCGATCGCGCATTGTGTAAAGTGAGGCAGAGGGCGTATGATGAAAAGAATCTCCACAAATAAATTTCAAAAAAATAAAAACCGAGACCAAAAGCAGCCCAATCCTGTAATCTTGGCTTTGGTGCTGACAGGAATTCTGGTATGGGAAATGTATCCGGCGCTAAGACACACCGCTGCGGCTAACGCGGGCGCTCTCAAAGATTCCCTTGCCCAGTTGGAAAGCCAACCGCCGCAAACCGCGCAGCAATTTTCCTCAGCAGCGGTGCCCCAAAAAATCAGCTATTCGGTATTGGCACTAAATACTCTCATTTCCGAACCGGGAAATTTGGCGGAGACGACTCCCCCAAATCCCCCGAACAAATTGCCCGCAACCGTAGCAGCAGCAGTTCGCCGAGAGTTGTCGGACTCCACTGGCATTGCTGCTGACAAGTTGAAAGTAACGGAATCAAGCGGACAAAGTTGGCCGAATACTTGTTTAGGACTCTCGAAAGCGGATGAAATTTGCGGTCAAATGATTGTCGAAGGTTGGCGGGTTGTGGTTTCTGATGGTAGGCAAACTTGGGTTTACCGCACTAATGCTAGGGGAAATATCTTGCGTTTGGAAAAAAAGTTAGCTAGGTAAATGTACCCTGTGAAATGAAATATATGTTTCCTTTTGGAACAGGCAAGATGCCTGTTCCACAAAGAGTGAGTTTTTTTGTAGGTGGGGATCACAAACAGGCAAGATGCCTGTTCCACAAAGAGTGAATTTTCTTGTGGGAGGTTTCTTGTGGGCTTCTGGGCACAGGCAAGATGCCTGTTCCACAAAGAGTGAGTTTTTTTGTGGGTGGTTTCTTGTGGGCTTCTGGGCACAGGCAAGATGCCTGTTCCACAAAGAGTGAGTTTTTTTGTGGGTGGTTTCTTGT
>NZ_JAUBOV010000014.1:0-46566 GCF_036700405.1 Microcoleus sp. T3_D1 | reverse complement strand
GGGGAGTAGGGGTGGGGCTTCTAGCCCGCCCCTTGCTTTAATTTGGCAGTGGGTTTCTTTCGATGATGCCGCCGCCCAATAGCATATCGCCGTCATACCAGACAGCCGCTTGTCCGGGGGTAATGCTCAACTGCGGTTCGTCAAAAATCAACTTAACTCTTGTACCGCCGACTTTTTCCTCTGGTTGGGAGGATTCTACAGGAATAATTGTAGCCGGGACGGGTTGCGATCGATATCGAATCTGTACCTGAGCCCGAATCGGAGCCATCGGCGCAGCCACAGAAACCCAATTCACTTTCTGGACTGTACATTCAGATTCTACTGCCAACTGTCGATCGCCCACAATTACCCGATTGCCAGCAGCATCGAGTTCAATCACGTACAGCGGTTCCGGTGCAGCAATCCCCAGTCCCTTCCGCTGGCCGATGGTGTAGTGGTGCACACCGTCATGCTGTCCGAGCACCCGCCCTGACTTGTCCACAATGTCACCCTTTTGCGGCGCAATGTACTTATCCAGAAAAGCCCGCATCGAACCGTTACTTTCCACCAAGCACAAATCCTGACTTTCCGGCTTATCAGCAGTTGTCAAGCCAAATTCCGCCGCAATTCTGCGAGTTTCTGTCTTGGTAATTTCCCCCAAAGGAAATTCCGTACCCGCCAACAAATCCTGTGTTAGATCGTACAAGAAATAAGACTGATCTTTCGCAGGGTCGATCGCCCGCAGCAACTGATAGCGACCCGTAGCAGCATCGTAAGTAATCCGAGCGTAGTGCCCTGTAGCGATTTTTTCAATTCCGAGTTCTTCGCGAGCATACTTAAGCATCGGCCCGAACTTCACAGTTTTATTGCACTGCGAACAAGGCAGAGGCGTAATTCCTGCACTGTAACCCTCCACCAAATAATCGACAATACTTGCCTGAAAGACATCGCGGCTGTCAACAATGTGGTGGGGAACGCCCAAATCTTCGCAAATTTTAGCGGCATCGACCATTCCCTCAGAGCAGCACTGACCTTTGCCCTTCATCAACCACAGCGTTAAACCCACCACTTCATATCCTTGATGGTGTAAAATTGCGGCTGCTGCGGAACTATCGACCCCGCCGGAGAGGCCTACAACAATCTTGTTCATGATTCTGAGAGAAATTGCTATTTTACTGTTACTTTGTTCGATCGAGCTAATTTATTATACCACAAGTATACTACAACTTGCCACTGCTGCTGTTAGCTGAAATTTTAGCATTAATATGACCATTCAAAAATTTGTTGTCACCGCCGACCAAATGCGGCAAATAGAAACGAGAATCTTTGCTGCTGGAATGCCAGTCGCAGCTTTAATGGAAAAAGTCGCGGGACTTATTGCTAGACGCATTCAGGAGCTTTTGAAGGAGGAAGGAAGTTCGGCAACTAGCAGTGTACGGGATTTAACGGATATAAGGAAAAGCCAAGAAGGGAAAAATCTTGTTAATTCTCAATTGCCAGTTATCGGCGTATTGGTTGGGCCGGGACACAACGGCGGCGATGCTTTGGTTGTTGCCCGCGAATTGCACTTTCAAGGATTCCAAGTAGTTATTTACTGCCCGTTTTCTAAACTAAAAGAACTAACAAAAAGTCACGCTGATTATGCGCGTTCTTTAAATATTCCATTTGTTGACACAATTGAAAATCTGAAAAACTGCGATTGCCTCGTAGATGGTTTATTTGGCTTTGGATTAGAACGAGAAATTACTAACGCCACAGCCGCCGCTATTGACGAAATAAATAATTTAAATATCCCCCTTTTAAGTATAGACATTCCATCGGGAATTCATACAGATACCGGAGAAGTTTTGGGAACGGCAATTAGGGCAAAACATACATTATGTTTGGGTTTGTGGAAAAGGGCATTTCTGCAAGATAGAGCGTTAGAATATATCGGCAGTTCAGAATTAATTGATTTTGATATTCCCGCAGCAGATATTGCAGCAATATTGGGCGAAAAGCCAGCAATACAACGCATTACAAAAGCCTCGGCAACTCAGCATTTGCCGTTACCCCGATCGCCAATTTCGCACAAATACACCAACGGTCACTTACTAATTATTGCAGGTTCCCGGCGCTACAGCGGAGCCGCAATTTTGGCAGCATTGGGAGCAAGAGCTAGCGGCATCGGAATGCTGTCAATTGCTGTTCCTGAGTCGATTAAATCGATGTTGAGCAGCCAGTTACCAGAGGCATTAGTTATAGGATGTCCTGAAACCCAAAGCGGTGCAATTAGCGAGTTACCAGTAGCAATTGATTTGAGCCTCTATGATGCGATCGCCGCAGGCCCAGGTCTGACATTGGAAGCCGCAATAGCTGTAGAATCTGTACTGGAGAGCGATCGACCTCTGGTGTTAGATGCTGACGGTTTAAATATCCTCGCTCAACTCGGCACAGTCCCGATTTTGTCCGAACGCTGTGCACTGACAATTATCACGCCTCATCCGGGCGAATTCAAGCGTTTATTTCCCGAATTAGCCGACCAAACCGGCGACGATCGAATTGCCGCCACTCAAGCAGCGGCTGAGCTTTGTGGCGCAACGATATTGCTCAAAGGAGCCAGAGTGTGCATAAGTTGGAAGGATGAGGGCGATTCCCTACGGGATAGCTACGCTTCACGTACCATCACCTACCTCAATCCCGAAAGCACCCCAGCCCTCGCCAGAGGTGGCAGCGGCGACGTTCTCACAGGCTTGTTAGGGGGACTATTAGCAAGTGCGATCGCCCGCAAATCCCCCCCCAAATCAGTTGCTGCAACAGCAGCTTGGTGGCACGCTCAAGCCGGAATCATGGCAGCCAAAGAACGGACGGAATTAGGAGTAGATGCCTTTACTTTGACACAGTATTTAATTCCAGCTTTGCGAGAGTTTTCTTAGCAAACAATCAACATGAGTTGGTAGGGCGCGTACCCCGCATCTTTGTATTTGGTATGTGTGCACCGCGCACCTTAGCCCTTGGTTTGTATTGACAACGGAAGTCCTCATAAAGATATTACAACTTATATTCATTAGGAATGAGAATTAAATAACTTCCACAAGTGTGTGGGATGGGCGTCCCGCCCGTCCTTTTTGGACGGGCGGGACGCCCATCCCACAATAACAATTAAAATTGTAAGTTATTTAATTCGCGATCCTTACGACAAACCAACGGGTAACTCAAACGAGTGACACTCACAGGAGTGACACTCCAAAAAGCGACTGTGCATCCACAAATCCCACCAGTTATACCTGAAATATCAAACACAAAAACTTAAATGTTGAGAGGAACCACATTATGTACACCGAAGAAAGAAGCTTGAACAATGAAACTATGGCTCTCGTCGCCGATACTACCGCTCAATCAACTCTGGCATTTGCTGAAACCACTGGAATAAACAAACCGACTTTGCAAAGGGGTTCAACAGGTCAAGCTGTCAAGGAACTACAACAGCTTCTATATCATTGGGGTTATTATTTCGGCGCCATTGACGGTATCTTCGGCGTCCAAGTTCAAAACGGGGTCATAGGCTATCAACACCGCGTCTTTTTAAAAGAAGATGGGATTGTCGGCCCTATCACTTGGGAAGCACTATACTCTGGCGCACCTGTGAATATGCCGATCGTCATGAAGGGCAGTTCTGGTAATGCTGTTAAAATTGTTCAGAATGTCTTGAAAATCAATGGATACTATTTCGGCTTCATTGACGGATTATTCGGGCCGATGACAGATGTAGCAGTGCGACAATTGCAAATTAGCAAGGCTTTGCCGCAAGATGGAATTGTCGGCTACAGAACTTGGCACGCCCTCAGCAAGTTACCGCACTAATGATTGGTTGGATTAATATCAATTCCCGTTGCACTCCTGATAATTGTTGACTGTTGACTGTTGACTGTTTACTCGGTGTTGAAAAACTGAATGGTTGAGTGTTGACTGTTGACTCGATTTTATTATTCTGATGCAACCGGAAACGAGATCACTTTCAGTGATGGCAAAAAATCGGTAGCTCAATTAGGGATTTAGGCTTTGCCTAAGTCCCTAATTCTCGTTAAGGGGAAGGCAGCGCGCGGGAAGGGCGATTCCCTGCGGGATAGCTTCGCTTCACGCAAATTCTGTTACCGTTCTCGGCGATGAAAAATATTCTTAACTTGGCCGTGTTTTTTTGTTAGTATATCGTAGGAAATTGGGAGTCACAATCCGGTTTATTTCCCTTCAGCTTTAGTTGTAAAGAGTTGCACTCAGAAAATTATTATTCCGATACTTACCTAAGAAGACTTACGCATGGGGGGCTTATTCCCGGTTTCTAGGAAAAATTCCAGGTTTAGTAACGAGAAATCTAGGAAGGAACCGGGTTTCTAAGCAAAGCGCGCACAAGTCCTAAATTAACCTTTGATGAACTTTTCTAATTTTTGAGCCATCTTCTCGACAATTCCCTCCGAAGTATCTCCCGCCGATGATTCAGCTTCAATACGCTTGACCACATCCTCTGGAAGATTGAGCAACTGTACTAATTTTTGATAAGCTGCGGCTTCCTCAGCGTTAATTTTTGGTTCATCGGGAGTGCGAGAACTAGATGAAATTACTTCATAGCCGAGTTGCAGGACTAATTCCTTTTCATCTTGAGTTTCTAGTTGGCCGATCAACTCGTCAAGGGGGATATTTTGCATGACGTAATCCCGCAGTTCTTGTTGCATTTGTTGTCCGTCGGTATCAGGGGCAAACAAACCGCAAAAGCGATCGAGCATTAAATTAACTTCTTCTGTCGCGAGTTGGCCGTCAGCCCATGCCATAGAAGCAACAATTCTCAGCAGATTCATTTGGCGGGGCGTAATTGATGGAGGAGGTGGGGTTTGCATAATCAAAATTGGTAATTGGTAATATTAATTCCGGTGCAACCGGAATTATTGTTGACTGTTGACTGTTGACTGTTGACTGTTGACTGTTGACTGTTAACTGTCAGTCGAAAAACTGAATGATAGTTGAGTATTGACGGGTGATTCAATTTTAGCAGGAGGATGCTAGCGGAATTGGGAATTGAGCTTGATTTCTTCTGGTCTTTTCTTTCCCGTTCACCAAAAAACGAGCGAGAAGCCCCTGGCGACCGACTTGGGTAGGAAAGCGGTAGCGACTTCAGTCGCCTTGAAGTTACTTTCTTCAAAATGCGTAGCTATAGCCATCTTTTTTGTGAATTGGACTGCAATATTTATAACCAATACCTGCCACTCTTTCAGACTTGGTTGCGATATCAAAACTACCTGAAGCACGGCAGAGAACCCGCCCTACATAGCAGCCGATTTTCTTCCCTGCGGTAACGGTTGCACTGACAATATCGCCAGTCTGAAACCCTTTGTGGATTTGCACTCTGGATTTGTGCCGAGTAGGAAAGCCATACCTATTGGTACCGCACATCTGTCGTGTCCCATGCCCTTTTGCTGTAATCAGTAACGGCTTTGAGGTTAAGACTTCGAGTGTGTCAAAGTTAGCTACACACGCAGCATCAAGCCAGTGCGATTTGGGCAACCCTAATCGATTGCGATTGAACTTAGTTTGCCCGCCCGTACCAGTAGTGACAGGTAATCCCGTCTCTTTAAGTGCATTGAACAACCCCCATCGGGTTGAGTTGACTGCTGCTGCATCTTTGAGTGGTAGTTTGGCCTGTTTGAGGATGCGGTTTAGCACGTCGGGTTTAGTCGCTAGAAATGCCCGAACATCCTGATTACCTTTCTTTTGATTGCAATCGTGACAAGCAAGCGTCAAATTGGAAACTCTGTCAGAACCACCTCTTGACTTAGCTTGAATGTGTTCAATCTCAAACGGTACATTTTCAACCGAGCAATAAGCGCACTGCCGATTCCATTTTGCCAAGAGATACTCGCGGACTTCGTAACCGTGCAATTCTCCTTGCGGATACATAACACCTGAGATTTCAGGGTTTTGCATTAGTTGCAAATCGAATCGCACTAGCTCTTGAACAATGCTGGCAATGGGTGCAAATCGAATCAACTTGCGAACCCATGTGAGTGTTGTTTCGACCCGATGCTGTAAGGATGGAGCTAGCCAACCATCAGGACGGGTGCGATTGAGGAATCGTGCCTGACGATACCGAGTTTTGCGATTGCGTCTTCCTTGCCTGAGTTGGCGACGAGACAGCAATGCTTCTTTAATTTGTTGTCCTCGATGTTGTAGTTCGGCTCCAAAGATTATCTTGTCGCTCTGCTTGAGGGCAATACCAGTAGTTTTAGAACCTGGATCGAGTTTGAGTTCTAACGGCTTAGGACTTGCGTCAACCTCTTTGTTCAAAATTATCGTAAAGGGAAATCGCCTGAAAACAGATGCTTTACCTGCGTTAAGTAATGAGCGCCCTACTCCTGGTTGACAGGGTGATAGCGGTCGCCCTTTAGTGTCTCTAACAAAAATAAAATTAGACATTTTTGCGTCTCTTCTACTTGCGTGTAATGTTAGCCTCGGCAATGTTTAATGAGCTTGTTCGGCTAAAAGCACTGTCTTAACCCGTTAGAACTGTTTAACTTTTAGCGACAGGGCAACGAACTGGCTACGCATTCGTTGGTGTCATGACTCACAAAACGGAGTCCTCAAAGGACTTAGCCTGGTCAGGTTTGGCTTGTTCCATCCCGCTCGAAGAGCCGGACAGTCTATAAGCCCCTAGCTTTAGCTATGGGGTTCCTGACAATTTCGATAGAGGAACTCCCAGCCATCCAGTAAAGTTTTGTTTCTGAATAGCGGTGGGCTGTTCCACCGGCACGATCGAGTAACGCATCGGGCGCGGCGGGGCGAGAGTAACAGGACAAGTCCGCAGTTCGTCTTGGTGAAAAACTGTCACCGAGACGATATCCCCAGGCTTGAAATCTTTTAGTCTCTCGCCCGCTTGTTCTGCATTTACCCGAAAACCTTCGATCGCCAGCAACTCGTCTCCAGCATCAATTCCGGCCAATTGTGCCGGAGATCCTACTTCGACAAATTTAACCATTTCCCGCCCGTTTTCCGTTCCCAACGTCCAACCGATGCGAGGTGTTTCGCTAGTTTCACTTGCGGTGAGTTCCAGCCCGAAAGGTTGCAGATACTTGTTGTAAGGCAACTCTTCTGTACCGTCAATATAGCGCGTAAAAAAGTCGCTCAAATCAATGTCGGCGACGGACTCGATCGCACTTTGCAACTCTTCGGGAGTAAAGCCTATTTCTGCTGGCAGCGAAGGAGAATTTAACTGTCCGTTTGAGGTTAAATGCGCCGATTTGCCGTCTGTTCCCGACTTCAGGTCAAAATCGCCGTTTTGGGCCGAATTAGCATTGCCAAACTTCTGCCACATCAAACGCATCACATCGTCGAGCGATCGCTCATTGCCGTGTTTTGCGCGAATCAACAAATCCAGCAAAAACGACACAATTTCCCCTTTCAAATAATAGGAAATCTGCGAGTTGTCGCTGTTAGCATCCCGGCGATAAAGTTTAATCCAGGCATCCCAGCTCGACTCGCTCAGAGGCTGCACGCTCCGCCCCGGAGTCGTCTGCAAGCGAGTAATTTCCTTAGCCATACCTTGGAAAAAACCTTTCACGCTGTAGATACCCGCTCGAAAAGGAATCACCAAATCGTAATAACTGGTAGTGCCTTCAGAGAACCATAAAGAAGGAGTGTAATTTTCTTTTTCGTAGTCAAATACTTCGAGAGCTTTCGGTCGAATGCGCTTGACATTCCACAGGTGAAAAAACTCGTGAGCTACCAACTGAATAAAGCGTTCATACTTTTCCTTAGCCCGAAAACCAAAACGCGGATAGTTGAGAGTGCAGCTCTCCTTGTGCTCCAAACCACCAAAACCAGAGCCGGACAAATGCAGGAAAAACACATAGCGTTCGTAAGGCAAACCGCCGAACATTTTTGCCTCGACTTCGATCACTTTTTGGATGTCTCGAATCGCCCGATCTGGTTCTAAATTGCCTTTTCCCCAAACAACTAGCTGGTGGGGTTTTCCCATCACTTCAAACTCGTATACTTCGTGACAGCCAATCTCAAAAGGACTGTCTACGAGAGTGTCAAAATCCGCAGCAGCGAAAGTAAGATTTTGGCCGGAAACAGGTGGCAAAGTCGTAACGGTGCGCCATCCGGGCTGCGGTGGCACAACGGTTACGGTGTAGCAGTTGCTTTCAAAACCGGGCAAGAAAAAGCACAAAGCCGCCGGATTGAAATAACCGTGCGTCGAGTCTAAATGATTGGTTCGCACTGTCAGTTCGTTGGCAAAAATGCGGTAGAAAACCGTGACATCTGACACCGAATCGGTCTCGATTTGCCAGTGATTTTTGCTGAGCTTGCGCCAAGGTAAAGCACGCGCGGCGTAGCTATCCCGTAGGGAATCGCCCGCATGGGAGCTAAAATCTTGCAGGTGGCGGGCGTATTCTCGAACCAAGTAAGAACCGGGAGTCCAGACAGGCATTTTTAAATCCAGAACCGGCTCCGACCAACCTTGCACGCGCAAAGTTACTTCAAAGAGGTGGGATTCAGGATTGGGCATCGCCACAGAATATTGAATTGTCGGTGCTGTTAGTTGCCCCTGACGGTTGTCGGCAGCCGACGAGGTATCCAAAGAAGTAACATCAGTCATTGACTTGCCAAATTAATCAAGTGCTTGAGGTTGATCAAATGGATAGTTTCGCGGTCTGGATCTATTTTGATCCAACCTTTACTATCGAGTTTTTCCATAATTTTGCTGGTTTCATCTAGGGTGATATCTGTGACATCAGCTAAGTCTTCATAAGGAATATTGAAGATCTCTTTGCCCTCAGCAGTTTTCTGACCGTAGTTTTCTGCCAGCTCGACTAAAGTATTTGCTAGTTTAACCGCTGGCTGGCGGTTTCGGAGTTGATAGCGGTGATTGGTTTGGCGGAGCCGCCGTACCATCAGTTGCAGCATCCGGTGGTGCAATTGCGGGTCTTTAAACAGCGTTTGGATAAATCGCTGAGCTGTGACGCTGAGAAGTCGCACGGGCGATAGAGCAAGTACGTCATTCGATCGGGGAGATTCGTCCAGAATGGCCATTTCGCCGAAGAAGGCACCCCGTCCTAAAATAGCCATTGATACAGCTCGATCGTTTGACAAGCGCCGGACTTTTACCCAGCCAGACACGACAAAGTAAATCGCGTTGCCCCAAGAATCCTCCATCACCACAGCTCGGCCCGGGGGATACTCATGCTTGACGGCATTTGATAGCAGCCCTCCCAAGGTTTCTGGGTTAGCACCCTTAAATAGAGGGAATAGCTCACTGAAAGCTTCTGTCTTCATCAAAAAAATGGGTAGAAACCCCGTCCTTCTAGGACGGCTTTATATTGTCTTTTTTTGATTACTACCGCCTTGGGACTGGTTGGCGGGAGTGTGCTTTTGTGTTGCACTTTCAGCGGGACAATTACCGCCTCAAACTTCCCAGCCCTGTACGCATAGTGTTTTGCTCTTTCGAGCCTCCCTTTCGGGGTGATGTTAGCCTGCGCGTTGGTTTAGTGAGCTTGTTGGGCCCAAAGCACTGCCCCTGTTACCTGAGAGCTGTTTAACCTTCAGCGACAGAGCCCAAAACTGGCTTCGCATTCAAGGAGTGTCGTGACTCAAAAAACGCAGTCAGTTAAGACGCAAGGCCCGTCAGAATGGCTTGTCAGATTACTCTTCCAAGCCTCACGCCGTCAGGGCTGAGGTTCCTGACGCAAACTCGCGGAGGTGGGAAATATGATTAGGCGACACCCAACAGCTAGGGAACGATCGATGTTTGGGAACACAAACAATCCGTTGCTCCTTTAATTGATGATAAGGGTGCAGAGGCCCGGTTCACGTAAAATTGGCAGATTCTTTAATCTTAAACGGGTTTACAAGCCTGCCACTGCCTGTTGAACTTTGCCCAACAGAGGTTCTATGTATTCCGGCCAGCCGATCGCGATTGACTGCGTGTGGGCCAGAGTCTCCGGCTCGATCGCATCTTTAGTCCACCTCAGCGGTTGACCTTGCAAGTCGCAACAAACCAATCCGGCTGCTTTTGCTAGAGCCAGAGGGCCGGCGGTATCCCACACTTTAACTCTGCCGTTAAGATACAGGTACAAACCAGCTCGACCGAAGATAACTTCCATCACTTTTAAGCCAAAGCTTCCCAGCGAGTAAAATTCGGCTCCGGGGATGCTTTGGGCGATCGCCCGGGCGTAGTTTTTTTGGTCTTTGTCTCCGAGAATAATTTTACAATTTTCCGCTGTCGGAGCCGGGGGTTTGCACAGGGCGATCGGCTGCGGCGCTTGGGCTCCCACAGTTTGGAACAATCCCCAATCTTTGCCGCCAAAATACATTTGGTCAAAAGCCGGGGCGTAGATCCAGCCGGCCATCGGTTCCCCCTCAAGCAGCAGCCCCACCATCGAAGCGTAGTGCAGTTTTCCCCGAATAAATTCTTCAGTTCCGTCGAGGGGATCGATGCACCACAGGCGCTGGTAATTGGCGCAGTAAGCTGCTCTGGAGGCGGCGTTTTCCTCCGTGATCCTGCCGTCTTCAGGAAACAAAGCGCTAAATGCTGCCGATAGTTGTCGGTCTAGGTATTGATCTATACTCGTCACGTAGTCGTTGGGCCCTTTCTCCGAAACTTCAAAAGGTTGGGCTGCGAGCTTGTAAGCTTCTTGACCGCACTCGCGCAGGGTGTAGCGAATTTTTTGGTCTTGCTCTGGAGAAATATACATGAGGTTAAACATAAATTTTTTAGCTAACTTCAGCATAAAAGCTTAAGTCCTCGGAATCGATCGGCGCGTGTCACTGTTTTTTATTCCTACAGGATTTGCGCGCAGGTGTCGATAACCCGGTTTCCTAACCGTCAGCGCCCTTGCGATACCAGCCCCAGAAAGGATTCGTGGAACTCAAAAAAATTCACACATGAGGGAGAACCCCCCAGATTTATCTCAAATCTCAAATCTCAAATCTCAAATCTCAAATCTCAAATCTCAAATCTCAAATCGACCAGCGCCGTTGCGATACAAGCCCCAGACCGGATTGGTGGAACTCACAAAAATTTAGACATTAGGGAGAACCCCCCAGATTCATCTGTAGAGTCAAATCTAAAATCTAAAATCTAAAATCTAAAATCGACTGATCGATCGCACCAGCACTTTCAACAGTAGAGGATAGAATTTTATGAGGTTAGATAATTTGTACCAGCACCACAATTATAAGGAGAATACTTTGAAATACCATATGGCATTAGGTCGCAAAATAGACCTAGATGGGATTGACCGCGATGCACAACTCGGCAAATGCCCTCGCCACGTCCTGCGGGCTCTCAGAGAACGCTTAAATGCCACCGTCCACGCGCCGGATGGCGAAGCGATATCGTTGACTGACAAGCTGCGATCGAAAATTTCTTCTAAACCCGAACATTGGGCCGCCGCGCGCAAATTGTCCGAGCAAGTCAGCAGCGACGACGTGATATTTTGTACGGGCGAGGACATTGGGATTCCAGTAGCGGCGGTGTGTGGCCAATTGCCTAATCGCCCGAAAATTGTTGTATTTTTCCACAATATCGATCGGCTGCGCGGCCGCGTCGCCCTGAAACTATTCGGTTTGGCTGACAAAATTGACGTATTCATTGTCAACGCCCGCCCTCAAATAAACTTCCTCCGCAGCTATTTAGCTATACTTGAATCGCGCATTTTAGTGCTTCTAGAACAGACAGACACCAAATTTTTCACACCTGGCCCAGCTTCTGGCGAGAAAAAGCGGCAAACAGTTGTTAGCGTCGGATTAGAAAAGCGCGACTACCGACTCTTAGCAGCAGCAACTGCTGACTTAGATGTTGACGTAAAAATTAGCGGTTTTTCTAAAGATGCCAAGGCTTTATCGCAAGCTTTCCCCGATACTATGCCAGAAAATATGTCGCGCAAATTCTACGAATGGCCGGATTTAGTGCAGCTTTACCGCGATGCAGACGTAATTGCAGTGTGTTTGGTAGACAATAAATATGCTGCTGGAGGTACGGCTTTACTGGAAGCAATGGCCTGCAAGCGGCCGGTTGCCATTACTCGGACTCAAGGTCTCGTCGATTATTTAACGGCCCCGGATATTGCTAAAGTGGTAGATGTGGGAGATGCAGCAGGTTTGCGCGAGGCGATCGTCCATTTGCTAAAAAATCCTCAAGAAGCTGAATCTCAAGCGCAGCGGGGCTACGAAATGGTTGTGAACCAGCACAGCAGCGAACCTTATGTCGATATTTTAGTCGAGAAGTTGCGATCGCTTTAAACTCGTAATATCAGCAACGGGCAAGATGCCCGTTCCACAAAACAGAAACTTGGTTGTGGAACAGGCATCTTGCCTGTTCATTAAAAACTGGTAAAACAGGCCGGAAAGCCTGTTGATTAAAAATCACGACTCCCGTCCACTCGCCCACTTATCCCGCCATTTCACAGTCCCTTCCGAAACTAAAACCCAGCGGCGACAAACCAGATTTTCTCGCAGCGGCGACTGTCCTTCCCGTAGCAGCGCATACTTATAAGAAATCAACTTACCCGCGCTTTCATTAAAAGGAATTTCCCCAAACCAAGTATTAGTATTGATATACTCCAACGGGTAGCCCTTACTAATATCCCAATTCCCCAATTCAGGACAATCTCCAATCACCACAATTCTTTCCCCAGGCTGAGTTTGAACGCTGTTAAGCTGCGCCCGCACAATAGTTGTCGCCTTAACTCGCTCTCCGACGCGGCTAAAAATCATTACTTCCCGCGCACCCAACTCTAAATTGTACAGCTTCCCATCTTTAACTTCAAACTTGCGGCGCGATAAAACCTCCGTATGCTCTCCATCAGGCAGCTCAGTATCAACCTCTTCAACTGTAACAGAATTGCCACGATTCATCGCTACAAACACCACAGAATCGCGATAGCGGCGCACGTAACAATAAACATCAGGAGTTAGATATTTTTGCCACTGACTCCCCATCGAAATAGCTGGATTCAGCCGCCGCAATCCCGACAGCAAACGCACAGCTCGGTAAATCGGCGAATCAGTATCCCACTTTTCCATCATCGGGCGGTTGTAGGGGTCATTTCCCCCATCTGTATCATCGTGCAGATACTGTTCGGTGCCGTAATAAATGCAGGGAATGCCGCGAGTCGTCATAATTAAACCTATCGCCAACAGCAGCATTTCTGGATCGGGATTCAACGACTGAAACCTCGGCATATCGTGGTTGTCAATAAAAGTAATCAACTCCGTCGCCCCGTAGTAGCGGTGATCCAAATTCAGGACATCTTGGACTAACTGAAATCCCGCCTCCGCACCCTTTCCCAATACTTCTCGAATTGCCACGCACAGACCAAAATCTAAAATAGTCATCCCCGACTCGTTGACAAATTCCACAGAACGATCGTTTCTAGGGTCGCTGTAAATCCATTCGCCAAAAATGAAAACATCAGGTCTGTGTGTTAAAATGTCAGCATTAAATTCCTGCCAAAACCAAATAGGCATATGCTTGACTGTATCAACCCGCAAAGCATCAACACCTCTGTCCAGCCATTGTTTAATGGCTGACTTAATGTAATTGCGGTATGCAATATTGTTTTCGTTGAAAGTTGCTAAACCCGACAGTTCGCAGTTTTGGACTTGCCATTCATCTTCCCAGTTTTTGACTTCGCCGTAGTGGTGATACCAGTTATCTTCATCGTCGTTAAAGTCAGCTATTTTTACGCCGTCGTCGTAGAGTTCCCCTTTTTTGCCGCTAAAATCAGGGTTGCTGTGATTGCAGACAATATCCAGCACGAGTTTCATGTTTCGCTGGTGCAACTCGTATACTAATTTGTCAAATACCGTATCTTTACTTTCTTGTGTTTGGTTAATAGAAGGATTGTCACCTGTGGCAATAAAGCGGGGATTTAGTCGCTTGAAATCTTTAGTCCAGTAGCCGTGAATCGCTGCTTGTTCGACAAATAATGCTTCTACTTGCTCGAACAGTGGAGTCAGCCAAACGGCGGTAACTCCCATATCTTTTAAGTAATCGAGTTTGTCGATAACTCCCTGCAAGTCGCCGCCCCAATATTTCCCCCAATCTTTCCCTTCTGGATCGTAAAGTTCTGGGTTTGGGCCTTCGTTATTTTCGGGGTCGCCGTCGTAAAAGCGATCGACTACAATGAAATAAATTGTTTCTTGTCGGAATTCAATGTCTCTGGTGTAGAGGAATTCTAAATCGATTTCGCTTTCTGGCTTAACTTCTTCTACCAGAGAGTCAATTTTTTCTTCGGGTTCGCTAACTTCGTATTGAGAGGAAGTTTGATTGGGAGTGACTGATGTCATGAGATGTATTTTTTTATATTGTAAGATTGGTCAGTTATTCGGAGCTAGAGTCGGAGATAGCTTTCCCCTCTAACTGACTTTTACAGCATCATACGGAATTTACTGGTTTATTGAAATCTTCCTTTAGAGAGAGGGCAGACTCATCCTTGAGGATTATGTCGATGAGAGTTAATATTTTGCGTCATTCTCAATCAAAGAGGCAAAGCGTCAAAAACCTGCGCTACCAGGCTGATCCTAGTAGGGAGAAAAGGTGTACTAATTGTGCGATCGCACTTTGTCCCTTCCTTTCATTCCTCCCGCAAGTTTTCGATATCTTCAACACTCAAACCAGTTGTTTTACTAATGGTTTGATTGTCAAGGACATTGATAAGTTGCCTAGCAATTTCTAGAGCTTTTTCTCGCATTCCTAGTGCGAGCCCTTCTTCTCTGCCTTCTTCTCTGCCTTCTTCTCGCCCTTGTGCGAGTCCTTCTTCAATTCCCTTTCGCAAGATTCCCTGCTGATCCAGAATATACCTTTCGCGTGCTTCTAAATCTGCCAACTCTTCTGGATTCAAGTTAGTTTCATTAGCAATCGCAAAGGCTTGCTGTATTTCCGAGACTGTTTCCATTGTTTGCGGTACCACTTCCAAACTGGGAGCATTTTTCATAAAATAAACCCACTTGTCAGTCAAAGTTTCTAATTCATCCAATTGTTTGTTGAATTTCGGCAATTCGATAAATATCAGTTCTATCTCTGGATCGACATAATCAAATAAACGCTTTTTCTCCTTGAACACAAAGTGAGAAATTACTTCTCGGTCATTGTCAAACATTTCAAAATCAGTAATTGTCAAAGCAATTACAGGTTTTAACTTAAAGTAACCTTCACCGCGAATCAGTTGTGTCGAGTAAGTTTTCGCCGTATTGTAAACCACCCGTTTCGCAAAAGATTCTACATTTAAAACTTGCATCTCGATAATTACAGTTGCGCCGCCTTCAAGCCTGGCTTTGACATCCAGGTAAGAGTCTTTGAGATACTGTACTCTTGATGCTAAATACGGGTCGATAATTTCTAAGTCAGCGATGGTGGGATTACCATCATAAATCATGGCATTCAGAAAACTGATTAAGATTGGTTTGCTTTGATTTGAACCGAATATTTTTTTGAAGGCAAAATCGGTTTTGGGGTTAATGAATCTCATGGTCAATCTCTTTTAAAATGACTTACCTATTATTTTAACCCATTGGGAAAATGGATGGGGCGAGTTACCAAAACTAGATATCGGATGCTCTATCCAAGCTTGAGCCTGGGAATCCCTCAGCCATTAGCGCTTGCTCTATCTTCTATTCTGTCAAATCGACTTGTCGAATCTCTTCTAGCGTCAGATCCAAGCATTGCGCGATTTGCTCGTCGCTCAAACCGACGGCTTGCAAGCGTTTAATCGCCTCCATTTTCGCCCGCTGCTTTCCCCGCAAAAACTCAGGCGACTCTTCCTGCGATGTGCAGACATTCAGCGCTCCGATTAAATGACCACGAGCAACATGATTGCCACTAATGACGCTTCCAGTAACATTGCTAATCATCGACTTCCGAATCAGCGTCGATCGCAAATTTAACTTATTAACCTCTTCTCCAAAAGCATCAGAGAACAACTCCCATAGCTCGTAGCCCACATCTTTAGCATAACCCTCAGTACAATTCAGCGCTTGGGCAATATCGCCATACTTTTGCCGCTTCAAAACGCCCTCAATCACACCAACTTGCATATCATCTAAATGCTTGCCAGTTTTCGCAAAGACCACTTCATCTGCCAAAGCCAGTGCTTCCTTAACGTTCACCCGCGCCTCCTCACAATATCCGAGCGATCGAACTAAAACCGTCTAGATCCGACTATTTTCGCCTTGAATACAAAAACGATTAAAGCTTTATCAAAACTTTTTATATTATACGACTTTATCCGACCTTTTTCGACTATACAAATTAATTGGCAAGCTGTAGCATTGTGAAAGTAAAACAATCGCTCAAAAAGACTAACTTATGACGACTACCCAACTCGCTCTAGACAAAAAAGCAAATCCTTTGATGATGCACCTGAGCATCTTGCCCAAGTACGGCATCACCGCCGAGGAGACTTTTAGCTACGATCCCACCACGCAGACCTCCAACATCACCTCCATGAGTGGCTCCTGGTGTAATCGCAGTGGCTCCACTGTTAGGCAGTTTGACGAGAATGATGATGACCAGCAAGAGGACGACTAGAATTTGCTCTGGCTAAGGTCGTCTTTTGCTTGCCATCTGATTTCTTGAAAGACCTGCATGAATTTTTGCATGACAGGTCTTTCACTGTCAATTTTATTTCAATTGGTTTGGTTGTGATACCCGTTTCCAAAAATAATGCAATCCCCTATAAGATCCAAACCCATACAGAATCCGTAATTTTTCATCTCAAATCTCAAATCTTAAATCTCAAATCTCAAATCCTATGACTGACCTTTTAATCGTGACTTCCGAGACTGACATTCATGCGGATGTCGTTATCAACCAATTGCAAAAATCAAATATTCGAGCAATTCGATTAAATTCAGAAACTTTTATAAAAAAAAGCAAATATGCTTACTCGTGGCAAGCTTCGGGCAATCCCAGTCAAAGTTTTTTGTCTTTTGAAGACTCTTTGAGAGAAGTTCAAGATGTTGGCGTGATTTGGTGGCGAAAACCAGAAGATTATCAAGTGTTTCCAGAAGTTGATGATGCTTGGGCAATCAAGTATTGTCAAGAAGAAACAGAATCTTTAATGTACTCTCTGTCTGGCTTATATCCCAAAGCGAGGTGGGTCAATAACTACTACAAAATTAGATTGCCTTCCCATCGCATCAATCAGATTCCAATTGCTCAAAAACTGGGAATTACTATCCCTCCAACACTCGTAACCAATTCCTACGATGCTGCTTGCAACTTTGTGACACAACAGGGTAAGTGCATTGTCAAACCGATGCGCTACTCTGGATTCCTACATGATGAAAAGCAGTATGCTTGCTATACTCGCCCCATTGATGTAGAAACACTTGAAGCATTTCGAGAGAGCATTCGATTAGCGCCTGTTTTTATTCAAAAACGCATTCAAAAGAAAGCCGAATATCGCGTTACATTAATTGGTAAGCATGATTTTGTTTGTCGCATTGATGCCCAGCATACCAACGATGCAGACGTGACTTTGGATTGGCGCGTTATCGAACCAGATAAACTCGTTCACGTTCCCGACAAGCTGCCAATGGATTACCTCAACAAACTTCATCAAATGCTTGACGAGTTTGGTTTGAATTTTGGTGCATTCGATATCATTCGCGACGAAGACGACACCCTCTATTTTATCGAACTCAATCCTAACGGACAGTGGTATTGGATCGAAATTCTCACTAAAATGCCTATGGTTCGCGCAATGGTGGAACTCATCGAAGATTTAGCGCTTCAATATCAACAGGATTGCTGAATTCTGTCTTGCATAAGGATTCTTCTGTTAGATCCCCGACTTCTACAAGAAGTCGAGGATTTGGGTATTCTGTTTTTTTAGGTGGGCTTACTTATCCCAAAAAAGAACGATCGCCCGACATCCACCCAAACAAACCCTACCTAACTACAGCCACCGCCGACTTGGGAACCTGAGAATGCTCCACCCGAAAAACATTCGCGCTCAAATTAGCAACAACTTGTTTTCCCTGCTGCGTCAGTTCCAAATAGCCGATCGCATCCTTCACATACCGATAAACCACATTCCAATAAAACTTCGGATAACCATCCCGCAACTCCCCCGGATTCTGATAGCCCAAAACCCGATTCTGCCCAGTCTCCTCAAACTCGTAAAACAGCGCCGCAATCTTTTGCAAATATCGCGGATCGCTCAACTGACCAATTAAATCGGCAGCGCGAACTAAACCCGGATAATTTACCGTATCTTGATAATCTTCATCTGTAGGAACCGGGAAACGAGTCAGCTCAATATTACGTTTAACCAGCTCAGCATCAATCAGTTTGTGACCGCCAAAACGCTCGTCAATAAACATTTTTCCGCGATCCACATGATAATTCATCAAACTAGCATCCGTCGCCCCCGGAGGCAGCGTTAATTTCAGGTCGCCTATTCCCGTCGCATACAGTCCCAAATCTGTTCTATCTTGCCTGCAAACACCTTTAACATACCCGATATCGTGACATAGCAAAGCAATGTGGAAGTGCAGCCAATCTTCGCAGGAAACACCCCCTTCGCGGATGTGCTTCCCACCCAGAATTGCTTGTCCCACCAAGGTCACTAAAATAGTGTGTTCGACATTATGGTAAAGAGCATCGCTATTAGCAATATTTTCTAAAGCCATACTCGCCACCCAAGCAATAATCTCGCCATAGTCAGATTTAAACCCGCCATAACTGTGGCGGTAGCCTTCAATGAGGCGATTGACAAAAGCCTTAATAAGCAGTTCAGTTGCGTTAAACATATTCACTTCCCTCATCCCACGTAGATTATTAAACTATTTTTATAGTTATTGTTTTTGCTGCTACCGTTTGATGTTATTTTTACCTTAAGCGCCACGATGGATACCCACTCCTATCGAGAGGCATCCATTGATATTATCAACAATTATGGCTTAAATTATGGCTCTCGCAACTACCAGAGCGACAGACGCCATAAATAATTGAGATCAATGGGCGATCGAGGTATGACACCCCTCAATCAGTAGTACAGAGTTACATCTTCGCCGCATACCTCAGTCGATTTTAGATTTTGGATTTACTCCACAGATACATCTGGGATTTGGAACTAGGATCTACAATTTTGGGTTGCTCACTACTCTTGTCGGAAACTTGTATCTGTTTTGGCTGACCCCGCCCACAAACGAGAGCGAGCGAAAGCTTAACCCCATTAATTCCTCATACACAGGATTAAGCTTGCACATAGGCGGTATGTGGAAAAAATGGTGTCCCAATAACTAGATATATCTCTCACAATGACCGAAAGCATCCAGGATACAAGCCCCCGGATTCATCCCTGGAGAAATAAAAAACCTGTATCCGATAAAGGAGCCCCCGAATTTATCCGTGGGGTCAATGCTTCAATTCTTTAATCTAAAATCTAAAATCTAAAATCTAAAATCGATTGACACCCTACGGGTATAAGTTGGCACACCACTGAGTTACTGGTGGCTCTCCCACTGCAATGCTATCGAGCCACTGTCGCACGGGTTGCACGAGGATCTCGCAAAAAGTTAAGTCTTTGCACTGATTTTCCGGGAAAATACTTGTAGTCAAGTTCATGATGGATCTCAGTAATCATTACTAACAAAAACTTATGAATCACCCGACTTAATCATCAACCAAACCCACTATTACGCCGGTGACGGGAAGAAGTTTTACGGGTGGCACTCGTCGCCCCCAAATGTGATGCGAAGAGCTAGCATTGGTGATTTAAAACTCGCTCAAGTGTGAGACAGATCACCCCCCCTGTTCCCTACAGAATGTATATTTAGATAGATGGCAAGAAAATAAGACAGAATAACTTGCAAGCCGCCGTCGCAGCTTCCCCCTCCCATCATCTGCGATATATTACTCTGTATACTTACTAATATAAGGTTTCAGGCAATGATTAAACAAAAACATAAATATGCCGACCTTGCTCAACTCCCCCACACTGATACCGTGTTCCAAAAACTCCCTGTAGAAGTTAAAGATTGGGCAGAAAGCTTGCCTTGGAACCAACGGCGCTATGTCCTGTCCCTCTGCTACATATTGTGTGCATCTACTCCCGACTTGCAAGCAGAATTTTTAGATGATTATACAGCCGACGGTTTAGTCTCAAAAATGTTTGAAGATGTAGATACTCTACACCGAGTCAAAGAGTATTTAATCAGGTTTCGAGTCAAAAAACAATTAAACGAATCAGATTTAAGAAGCTACATCAAACAATTTTATATCCACTCAGCTCAACAATCGCGCCGAGAAACTGACCAATATTTAGAATCGGCACTCCGCTTCGTCTTGAGTACAGAAGAACGCAATAATGTTTTTAACTACATTTTGGGCTTTGAATTTATTAAAATTGTGTTTCAAATGAGCTGGTTGCAACACGAAAGATTAGCGAGACTCCAAAAAAATCAGTCGCAGTTTATTGAAACCTATATCAAGCCGATTCAACACGCACACAGAATTAATGGCATAATTCTACCGAAAGATGAGAGAATCTTTTTTGCCAGACGCACCTATTACGTTCAACTGCCTAACATTTCCTACAGAAAGCTGATTGAGTTAGTCATGGCAACTTTTACTACAGAAATGGTGAGTAATTGCGGATTTTCTATCAGCCGCCACTCTCAAGCTCTGCGTTTTGACTGCGATTACATTTACGATCCAGAACCAGAAGAAGAAAGATTTCCTACTGACTTGCAATTTATTCATTGACTGTACGCAGTAAGGTGTACCATACATTGCTTTTTTCTCTTTACTGTTAGTTTCGCGTGGGACAGAGGAGAGTTTTTGAAGCATGGGACTTCTAGTCGGTAAGTTACAACCGAATTTTGCAGCCGGATTTGATATAAAAGATGATATCTTTATCACTTAACCTTCCGATTGCATTTCTTCAATGTCAAACCAGCTAACTATCACTCCCGCTAGCGGAATAGCCAGAAATATTCCTAAAAGTCCTGCTGCTCTCGCGCCTACTAACAGTGCAAAAAATACCACTACCGGATTGAGGTTAAGGGAATTTTGCATGAGTCTCGGATGAATAAAGTTGTCTTGAATTTGCTGCAAAACAATGCAAGCTGCCAATACTTTTAAAGCTAGCCACACATTTTGAGACAATACAATAAAACAAACTAAGCTAATTCCCAGCGTCGCTCCGATCCCTGGAACTAAATCAAACAATCCGATAATAAAGGCTAAAATCAAGGGGAATTTCACATCTAACAGCAGGAAAATTAAAAAACTTGCTGTTGTCAAAAATAACATTAACAGGATTTGTGCCTGAAAAAATCCTAAAAAGTTTTTCTCTATTGTTATACTTAAACGCCTGTGCAGGTGTCTGGGTATAAATTTGAGAACTAACAGCCACAGCCTCTCTCCATCAAGTAACATGAAAGAAGCCACTACCATAATTAATATTAAATTCAATAAATTGGTTAAAAATACTTGTAAAAAAGCAATACTCGATACAACTCCAGCCAAAGCTTGATTTCGCAGTTGTTCCTCAATAACTCGCAGGTTAACTTGCAGGTTTCTCGCCCGCAGGAATGCTTCGAGGCGCTCGGACAGAGGCGCTAAAGCATTCACAAATTCAGTCATGCTGTCAATTAATTGCTGTCCTTGAGATAAAAGAGTGACGCCTACGGTGACGGTGAGACCGCCAAAAACTAAAATGGTGAGCAGGACAACGAAGGCGACAGCTAAACTTCGCGGTAAAAATCTCTGGAGAGTTCGCACCGGATAGTTGAGCAAAAAAGCCACGAGTGCAGCAATCGTGAAAACCGCGACTGCTGTTTCAAAGTAAGCTAAAAGTTGCAGTCCAGCCCAACCTGAAGCAAATAAAAGCAAAAACCGGACTAAGGCTAAATTGCTTAGCATATTCCAAAAATTGGGAGGGGTTCTTTCTTGCTCTTTCACAGGGATTTTTAGGGGTTATTATTATAGCTCAAAAATATTGCAGAGCCCTCTTTTAGAATGGCATCCAAGATATATCTGTGGCTATCCCTCTCAAGACAGAAAACAGATGTCGAAGGAATAAGGAAGAGGGGAGAAGGAAGAAGCTAGAAGGAAGGAAGGCAGTAGGCAGTGCTTTCTAACTTCTGTCTGAGGGAGGGGTGGGTTCTATTTACCATAAGTTCGCTCGCCGAATCAAACACAAGCGCGATCGAACAAACCGCCAAACAGCCTTTTTGACTCTAAAACCGCCTCGGAAACTCTTTGCGAGGGGAGTATTGGTCGTGGCAGGCCCCCAACTAGGAAACAAACGCCCAAACTAGCGGACGCCGAAAAACCCGGTTTCAGTGCCAGTGGCGAAAAATTTCAACTCTGCCCCGTGGAAAATAGTATTGTAAAACTTCATTAAACTTTTAAGCATTAATAAACAATAGTAGTATCATACAGTCAGAGAAATCAAGAATGTTGCGAGCGTTAAGAATGGAAAATCCAAATGCAGCTAACAGAGCGACACATCATTAAATCTACGGAACACCGTTTTGCTGAAATTGATGAATTAGCTTTTCAATCCAAAAATCTCTACAATGCCGCCAATTACGTCATTCGTCAGAGTTTTGTTTATGGATGGGGCCACATCAATTACAACGAGATGAACCGTTTGATGAAATCTCATCAAGCATACAAGGCAATGCCCGCCAAGGTTAGTCAACAAATCTTGATGGTATTGGACAAGAATTGGAAATCCTTTTTTGAAGCAGTCAAAGCTTACAAAATTGATTCCTCTAAATTCACGGGTCGTCCGAAGCTACCGAAATATAAGGATAAGACCAAGGGTCGTAATATTCTTGTCTATACGATTCAGGCGATGAGCAGCAAGCAATTGAAAAAAGGAATTATCAAGCTTTCGGGTACGGAAATATTGATAAAGACCCAAGTAAATCCCGCTAAAATTTGCCAAGTTAGGCTGGTTCCCAAATGTGATTCCTATGTGATTGAGGTGATTTATGATGAACCGGCGTCCACCGCCCGCGACGACACATTCGTAGCTAGTATTGATTTAGGTCTGAATAATTTAGCGGCGTTAACTTCAAATCAGCCGGGTTTTATACCTCTGTTGATTAACGGGCGTCCGTTGAAATCAATCAACCAGTTCTACAACAAACGTAAAGCAGGGTTACAATCTCAGTTAAAAGAAAGTCGCAAGAGTTCACCCCGCATTCAACGCTTAACTCGCTGTCGCCACCAAAAAGTCGATAATTACTTGCATCATACCAGTCGCCTAATTGTTGACCTTTTGGTCGCCAATCAAATTGGGAGGCTAGTTGTCGGCAAAAATGCACAATGGAAAACCGAGATTGATTTAGGAAAGCAAACCAACCAAAACTTCGTCGGCATTCCTCATGCTCGACTGATTGAAATGATAGAATATAAAGCTCGATTGGTTGGGATGAAAGTAATCGTGCAAGAAGAATCTTACACATCTAGGTCGAATTTCCTGAATCTAGACGCGATTCCTGTGTACGGGCATACTGGCGCTGATGGTGTCACATTTAGCGGTAAGCGAATCAAGAGAGGTTTGTACAAGACATCGGTCGGTCAATTAATTAACTCCGATGTCAACGCCTCATACAACATCCTAAGAAAAGCAATCCCAAATGCCTTTAGCGATGGGATAGAGAGCTGCGTAGTTCAGCCAAGGCGGGTCAATCCGCTCAAAGTACGAGCGAAAGGGGAGAGACTCAATGCCTCCTATGTCATGTCATAAATGACTATACTTTTACTAGCTATGAACAGGTCAATTTTTGGGATACTAGAGACTAGCACTCAACTTAGCTGAGGAATAAACGTGCTGCTATCAAAAGGCTTTGAAGTAGAAATGTATACCGGCACTCCCGAAGGTGAGGTTGTCGGTCTCTCCGATCGCATAGTTGCCGATCTAGAGGGATTTGTGCGGGAGCCTGATAGCCGCAATGTGGAGTACACGACCGCCCCGCTGTGCAGCTACGATCGCCTGCTGTGCGCCTTAGTCAAGCCGCGAGTCCGGCTGCGCGAGTATCTCAAACAATTGGGCGACTATACCTTGCTGCCGGGAAGTACCTTGTCTCTCGGAGGGAGCGATCGATTTTACAGATCAGATCCCAACAACCCCTACCACACATACATCGAGCAAACCTACGGCACCAAAGTCGTCACCGCCAGCATTCACATCAACATCGGCATCTCCCAACCAGAAATGCTGATGCGCGCCATCCGCCTCGCCCGCGTCGAAGCACCGCTCTACCTTGCCTTGAGCGCATCTTCCCCCTTCCTCGACGGCGAAGTCACGGGCTATCATTCCACTCGGTGGGGTTTGTTTCCCAAAACTCCCGCCATCGTCCCCCTGTTTGAAAGTCACAAGCATTACATTCAGTGGACTGAAGAACAGCTAGAACTCGGTACTATGCAAAACGTCCGCCATTTGTGGTCTGCAGTGCGACCAAATGGCGATCGCCGCCCCTACTGTCTCAACCGCCTCGAACTGAGAATTTGCGACCTCGAAGTCAATCCTCTGGCTTTGTTAGCCATCACTGCCTTACTAGAAGCTCGCATTTGGCAGATGATGGAAGACCCCAGCTTAGACCCTTTAGAACTGTGCACCTTGCCTGCGGCCACCCGCAACCAAGACTTAGTTGCTCTCACAGACGCCAACGAAATTGCTGCATCCCGGCAAAGTTTGGATGCCGAACTTACCCACTGGCAAGACGGCAGAACTATTCTGGCACGAGATTGGATTGAGGAAATTTACCGCGAAGTGTGGCCTATAGCCAAAAAACGCGGCTTTAGTTGCTTTCTCTCGCCCCTCAAAAAGATTCTCCGGGAAGGCAACACGGCCCAGCAGTGGTTGAAGCTACACGAGGGCGGTTCGGACACCCGCAGTATTATTCTGCAAGGGATTCAGGGGATGGCTCACCAAGAATGGGAGCTAGAAGATAACTTGTGCGCCCAGTTAGTTGCCTGAAGTATCGGCGGTTATTATAACGGGGGCTTTCAGTAGCCCCTGGCTATGCGTACTCAGCCAATACAAATAGCCCGAACCTACCGGTCAATCGATTTTAGATTTTAGATTTTAGATTTTAGATTTTAGAGGCGACCCTACCGATAAATTCGGGGACTCCTTTATCGGATACAGGTTTTTTATTTCTGGACGGATGAATCAGGGGGCTTGTATCCTGGATGCTTGATTGTCAAAAGTTGCAGAGGGACACCCAAAAACAAATCAGAATATTTAATCAATGGAGCTCGACAAAGGTTATAAATAAAAGCTATAAGGTATATCTACCTGTGGGTAGTTTTATAAATTTCCCAAGAGCTGTATTTTTCGCTTTTAATTAGCTTCATGCCCCAACTTGTCTTGATTCACCCGCAAATCCCCCCGAATACTGGCAATATCGCCCGCACTTGCGCTGCCACAGGCACGGAACTGCATTTAGTCGGCCCGCTGGGGTTTGAAATTAGCGATCGCTACCTGAAACGGGCCGGCTTAGATTACTGGCCCTACGTCAATCTCCACTGCCACGAAGACTTAGCGGCTTTTCTGGCCTATCGGCAGCAGCGCGGGGGACGATCGATCGGATTCAGCACTGGCGGGCGATGCAATTACGCCGAATTCCAATTTCAGCCCAGCGACTGGCTGATGTTTGGCTCGGAAACTGTAGGCATTCCCCAATTCGTCTTGGATGCCTGCGACGCCACAGTTTTTATTCCGATGAGCCAGCCTGGAGTCAGGAGTTTGAACCTCTCCGTCAGCGCCGCTGTGGGTTTATTTGAGGCTAAACGACAGTTGGGCGAGCTGGGATAAATCATTATCAACACATAAATATATAGATATTTAATAGCTGCCGGAGGCTGCCAAATCTCCATTTAAATATAAGAAATTTGTATCAAAGGGGTGAAAATCTAGATAGCCGACATTAATATATTTTATTCATTCAAAAACAGATTGTTATCAGCAACACCAAATGACTGCAAGAGGATTCAGCAACAAAAATAAATAATTTTAGCGATTTAGGGCGTCAGCGAGCACCAGCTTAGGTCTGAACACTATATCTAGTAAATATACGGTTGTAGCCTGTCCGGAAATTAGCCTAAAGTCGGATAATAGGTAAGAGTTCAGAGCCTTACCGGAACGCAAAATTTATGTATTCGTTCCAGCTATTGCGGTGTAAGGGTTGTGGGGTTAATGGCAGCAGGTTTGACCGAGAATTTTAAAATTTCTGACGGTTTGAGCTTGTCTAAATTAAAAAAGCAAGGTAATCTGGCCTAAGCATGATAGCTGTCAACAATCAGAATATTTTTGCTTGTTGATTTAAATTCAGCGTCATGCGATCCCCTTGAGTGTTTCCAAGGACAGTTAGCGCTTCTCAGTAGGAGGTCGTTTTTTTGAAACGAACATATCCCCAAATTAAGCCTGTTCAGGCTAGTGAAATCGACAGAGACGGTTCTGCGGAACCATCCAAACAGACAACGCTCAGCACAGGCAGAGTTCGCTCTCTCGCCACGATCGGGCTGGCAATATCGGTAGGTGCTTCTGGCATCCTGTTACCGAGAAATGGAGACAGCGCTCGCGCGTCTGAACTCGCACCGACATCGGAATCCACCGCTGAAGTACAGCCAGTATCGGCCAACGGGCCCGCTACGTCCGCACAAGTTGACGGTTCCCGGGCCGAACAGCCCGGAGCACCTTCTGAGCCGGCGACGGTTAAGGTGCAGGAGGGGCAAAGCCTTTGGGAGCTTTCTCGGGATTATCAAGTTGAACCGTTGGTACTAGCAACGGCCAACGACATCAAACCCGATACCATACTCCAAGTTGGGCAACAGCTCAGAATTCCGACTGCGACGGAAGCCACACCACAACAGAACGCCGGCTATAGCACATCGGCTTCGCTAGATCGCGCAGCGACGGTCAATCCCGAACAAGAGTTAAATCTGACTGGCTCCGAGCCATTGGATAGTGCAGCAATGACAGCGCTGCCATCAACCGCAGCGACCCCGCTGGTCACGATGGTACCGGAACAAAGTTCGATCGACATCCCGAATGCAGACGGGGCGATCGACAGTTTGAAAAAACAGGAAAACCGCACCACAGAATCGGGTCGAACTATGTTCGGGTCGGAGGGGGGAGCAAATTTATCTACATCTGCGGCATTTTTGCCGGAGTCAGCACCGACGCTGACCTCCCCCGGATATGCAACTGGGACAACTATTCCTGACCTCGATGCCACACCCGTACTTCCCAATTCCGGGGGAGGTCAAGCAGCATCGCCCGATCGAGCATTCGAGTCAATTGAACAGTCTTTGGCAACACCCAGTTTGCCCTCGGCTGTGCTAGTCCCCCCTGCAGGAAGTACCGCCGGGCCGGCTGAGGTTCTCTACAGCGTGCGTCCGGGAGATACGGTAGATGCGATCGCCAAAGGTCACGGCGTATCGCCCAAAGATCTGATCTCCGTCAACAAGCTCGGCAACCCCAACTTGCTGAATGTCAATCAACGGCTCAAAATTCCCCAAGTGGGGTTGAAAAATCCAGGGGTGCAGGCGGCAGCCTCTTATTCTGCCTCCAACTCTACATCTGTGTGGGCGGCGAGTTCGGTTCCCGCATCTTTGAACCCCAGCTCGTCTACCTCGGAAATAGCCGGTGCTGGCGTTGCAGCCCCCGCGCCCAAAGTGCCTGTTGTCTCTCCCCTGGAGAACCTGGAAGCTCTGAACAATATTTCAGCGCCGATGGTTCCCCAAATTAACAGCATTCCGCTGACTCAAGTTTCCCAAACCATTAGCGATCCACGGAAGCTGGATCTTCAAGGCGAACCAACATTTACAGGTGCAGTTGACACCAGTGCCCTGCCCTTGCCAGCCAGTGCAACGGCTACCGCCATCGCTACGGGAGAATACCCGCAGCCGATCGGGTTCGTGGCAAATACTAGCGCCCAGGGTTCAAATGGCGCTCCAACTAGCGCTTTACCAGAGTCGAATTCGGAGGCTCTCCCCACCGCAGAAGCTCTCAACCCTTATTCCGAACGCTTGAGGGCAGAAGTTGTCAGGCTGCGAGAGGAATATCGTGCCTCGCGCAATTCGATCGGCGCAAATGCGGTGTCCCTGGCTCCAAATGACGGGCCCTCGGTCAACCCGTCTGAGGATATGCCAAGTGTCAATCCATATCTCTACACCCCCGACTATACTGAGGCGGTGCAGAATGAAATCAGCAGACCGCCATCGAGAGCCTGGTCCCAGCAGGTTCAGAAGCAGCAGCAAGAGCGTTTAGACCCCGCTCGCGCAGCGGAACTGCAACCGATAAATCTGACGCCGACCTCTGCTGGGCAGGGGCCTATGGTAGCAACCGCTCCTTTGGGATCTGAGGCTTACGACCCCCTAAGCAACCCGTCTTTGGGACGCATGGTTTCTCCAGAACTGCCTCCGCTGTCGAACCCTGATACTTATCTGCCTAACGGCAAACCACAGTCGGCTAACCGGTTTATTTGGCCGTCTAAGGGTGTTCTGACTTCGGGCTACGGTTGGCGCTGGGGACGGATGCACAGGGGAATTGATATTGCAGGGCCGATCGGCACGCCAATTGTGGCAGCATCAGACGGGGTGGTTACCTATGCTCAGTGGAACGACGGCGGCTACGGGTATCTTGTGGAAATTACCCATCCTGACGGCACTGAGACTGTCTATGCCCACAACAGCCGAATTTTGGTGCAAAAGGGTCAGAGAGTCGCTCAAGGGGAACAGATTTCAGAAATGGGCAGCACTGGCTTCAGTACCGGGCCGCACTTGCACTTTGAAATTCATCCCGCCGGACAGGGTGCTATCAACCCAATGGCTTTACTGCCCGACGATGCGTCCAGCGCTTCTAGGTAACGACTGGTCGGAAGTTATGGGTTTTGAATGATTACCAAAACTCATAACTTTTACTGGAAGTCATTAGAAATTGTGTTGTTTTAAAACAAGACATAGCTAACCCTACCGTGCTACGATAGTAAATCGTGAAGTAGATTTGGCTCAGTGGCGCAGTGGTTAGCGCAGGGGACTCATAAGCCCAAGGTCGCAGGTTCAAATCCCGCCTGAGCCATTATTTAATCAAAAAAACTGCGCTCTCAAATTTGAGAGCGTCTTTTTTTTATCGATCGAGAAGATACTTGTAGTCGTTATGAGTATGATATATTTGTAACAGTTCGTAAAAAAGGAAACAAAATCTATGACCAGTGAATGCCTCCGGGTTGGTCAAGCTGCACCCGATTTCGCAGCAACAGCCGTAGTGGATCAGGAATTCAAGACAGTTAAACTGTCAGACTATAAAGGCAAAAAGTATGTAGTCCTGTTCTTCTACCCCTTGGACTTCACCTTTGTGTGCCCAACTGAGATTACAGCATTTAGCGATCGCTTCGAGGACTTCAAAAAAATCGATACCGAAATCCTCGGCGTATCCGTTGACAGTGAATTCTCTCACCTCGCTTGGATACAAACAGACCGCAAATCAGGCGGTGTCGGCGACCTCAACTATCCCTTAGTTGCTGACCTCAAAAAAACAATTAGTTCGGCCTACAACGTCCTCGACCCAGAAGCAGGCATTGCCCTCAGAGGTCTGTTCATCATCGACAAAGAAGGCATCATCCAACACTCTACTATCAACAATCTTGCCTTCGGCCGCAACGTGGACGAAACTCTCCGTACTCTGCAAGCTATCCAACACGTCCAGTCTCATCCCGATGAGGTTTGTCCCGCCGGCTGGCAGCCCGGTGACAAGACCATGACTCCAGATCCTGTCAAGTCTAAGGTATTCTTTGCTGCTGTTTAAGCACATTATATTTGTAGGGACACGGCAATGCCCATAGGTGTCAACTTAAACCTGAAAGCCTTGGTATCTCTCGTTCATAGCCAAGTCTAGATCCCCCTAAATCCCCCTTAAGAAGGGGAGTAGGGGTTGACTTTGATAAGACTCTTGTCCCCCCCTTCTTAAGGGGGGCTAGGGGGGATCTAAGTTTAACGATCAAACAGCAATCTGTGAATAGGTTTGACGTTAAGTTGACACGCCTTGGGCGCTGCCGTGTCCGTACCCGCAGAGGCATTTATTTAACCGGATTTTTAATTACCAATTAGCAATTAGCAATTACCCAATTAGGAAATATGCTGACTTCTACTAATTTTAGCGGCTTGTTAAATGAGCGGTTTTTCCAAAATTTATTGCCTGTTCCCGCGAGTAATGTTCTGAAGCTGGGACAGAGGACGCCAGATTTTGAATTGCCGGATATTAATAATGGCAAATTGGTGCGGCTGTCGAATTATCGGGGCGATAAGCCGGTAGTCCTGGCTTTTACGCGGATTTTTACAGAAAAGCAATATTGCCCTTTCTGTTTTCCTCACATTAAAGCTTTGAATGAAAACTGGGAAAAATTTGCCGATCGCAATATAGAATTATTGATGGTTGCCAGTACCGACGATCGCCAAAGCCAAATTGTGGTTAGAGATTTAGGCTTGAAAATGCCTCTGCTTTCTGATCCAGGCTGTCAAGTTTTTCGGGCTTATCAAGTCGGTCAGGCTTTAGGTGCTCCTTTGCCTGCTCAGTTTGTTTTGGATGCAGATGGAAAACTCCTCTTCAAACATTTGTTTTCTTTCATAGACCACAATGCTAGTGTAGACACTTTGCTGCAATATGTCGATCGGTAAGGAAACCGCTGCTGTGTCCTAATTTGGAGTTTTTCACCGCTGAGGCACGCTGCTGTAGGCCCATCAGCGGGATTTTTTCACCGGTTGACACTGGCTGCGACAGTTCTTTAGTTATAAATACTTATTGTGCCACTTTCGATGGCGGAATGTTGTCAAATTAGCTCGACATTAATCTAGGCTATAGCTTGAAGGTAGCTAGTACAAGTTTAAGCCAATGTCGTCTCCCAAAGGTCGATCGAGCAAAATTGAATTGAGCGTCTTAGCCTCGCATCCTGAGTTGTTGACAGGTTTAGATGCGTGGCTGCAGCTAGGTTTACTTTCGCCCGCTGAGGTTGAGGAATTGTGCCGACAGTATTTAGTCTGCCCACTCAGAGATCCCGCTGTAGATTTTTCTGAAATTGAAAACCCGCCAAATCCTATTGGCGAGCCAAAAGTACCTGCCTTATCAACACAAAAAGCAGTACCTAGCAGCAGAGAAAGCGTTGCTAGGGCCACAGAAACTACTCAAACCCCTAACTTTCTAGCTCAAATTTTGCACTCGCTAATGGCAGAAATTAGCGTGGTGTGGCTGTTGTTTTTAGGAGTGTTCATGGTAGTTGTCTCCTCTGGAGTCTTAGCTGCCAGTCAGTGGGAAAGATTTCCGGCGGCCGGACAATATGGAGTTTTGTTAGCTTATACTTTAACCTTTTGGGCGATTAGCAGTTGGGCAAACAGACAGCAGAATTTGCACTTAACTGCTCAAACTTTGCAAGAAGTGACGCTGTTGCTAGTGCCGATCAATTTTTGGGCGATGGATACTTTTGGATTGTGGCGGTATCCTTGGGATTGGGCGGTAGCAATCGCAGCGGCACTTATTTTGACTTGGATAACTGCCCGGATTATAAAATATCAATATCAAAGCTTTTCAGGAAAAAACATCGCTCGATCGATCGCCCTAAATCACTTGGGATTGAGTTATTTGCACTCTTGGTGGGCATTGGCAGGCTTTTCCCTTACTGCGGTTTATGTGGGTACAGTGGGAACTGCCGCTGCTACAGTTTATCAAATTCAGCAACAACGATTGCAATCTATCCAACGCGGGGGAAATACTGAAACATTCCCCGCTGCTTTCAGTTTGAGCAGAGATTTTCTGAATTACAAAAAAGCAGCTTTAGTAGCTTATTCGTTAGGAATTTTACTGGGTCGAGCGATATTTGTCAAGGATGTAAATATCGCTGAAATGGGTTTAGCTTTGGCGATTTGTGGCGTGCTTTTAGCATGGCTGGATTGGCAGCACCCCCTCACATCTGGGACTATTGAAAACAATATATCCGACCAGCCAAATCCCAGCAACTTTTTTAAATGGCAATTAGCGGGAATGGGTTTGTTGGGTTTGGGCTACCTGGTTTGTTTTCGGGACATTCCGCTACAGGCGATCGCAGTTAGCGGATTGGCTGTTTGGTTTTTTTACAACCGTTTAGTGCGGTTTTGGCAAGAGTTTGATTTGCTAATGCTGGAGGCGGTGGGACTTCAGAGTATTTGGCTGTTTTGGCGACTGCTTCCTTTAGGGATTAAAACACAAGTTGTGGCATTTTTAACTCAGCTTACAAACTCTCAGGAAACTCCTTGGGCTTTTTGGGGTGTTCTGCTGTTGCCTTATTTAATTTTAATGGTAAGTGTGGCGCAGTGGCTCTACCGCAAGCGAAAGTTTCAACTTGCCAGTTTTGGCGAAAACCTTGCTCTCGGTTTGGGGAGTGTTTTAACTGTTATTAGTTTTGTCAATCCGTTTTGGCGATCGCTCAATTTATTAGTCTCTACTTTAATTTTAGGTTGGATTACTTGGAAATACGTCATTCCCGATAATTCCCGGCGAGTTTCGAGGCCGGCTTCTGCGGCTGAACAACGGGGAAATCCGGCAATTTTGGTTCCCATAACTCACATTATTGGTTTAGGCGCGATCGCTTCGGCAATTGACTTATTTTTCCCAAACCTGACACCCAATATTTGGTCGGCAATATTATTAATATTCATGGCGAGTGAATGGGTATTTTTTGTCTGGATGAAAGCGGCAAATTTCCGAGAAAACTCTGCCTTTTTACGCTGGCATCCTGCATGGTTCCAAAGCTCCTGGTATCTGGGCTTAGTATTAGCAGGATTCAGCTTTGTCTTGTTGCAAAATTATTTGATTGCGGGTACTGCAACTCATCGCCCTCCGTGGAGTTTGCTCTGGCTGGCGACTCCTTTGGCTTTGACTGCTGTTGCTAAATATACTGAGAGTCCTCACAAACAAGTTGCCAGTACCTTTAGTACGATCGCCCTAATATTTGCACAAGTTCTAATTTTTACTTTTCCAGGATATCGGTTAATTGGTTTGGGTTTTGCCGCCGGATTAATGTTGGTCAATACTTACTATTTAGTCGAGATACCAGCGGCTGCGATTGGAGTGGGATTTGGCTTGAGTTTCGTAGCTGCGACGATCGATCAATTAGGTTTTGTGTCGGGTTGGCTTTGGGGAATTGCCGGGGCGATCGCACTTTTGTGTCTGTGGTTGGTTCGCAGCATGATTGTTCGTTTTTCCAGCCGTTTAGCTGACTCTTCTCAATTAGCTCAAATTTACGATCGAGCTTTAGATGGGTGGGCCATCTTACTCGCCGGCTTACTGTTAACAACTATTACTTTTTATTCCTATGAACTCTACGCAGCCAGTACCTTGAGTTTCCCGCCCTCTACTGAAGTTTTGGCTGCTATTTTGGTGATAGTGGCTGCGATAATTTTCCGAAGTTTACGCCAACTCTCCCCTCTGGCAATTTATGCCTTGGCTTGGAGTTTGGAGTTGTTGACAGCAGTGGGTTTGAGTTTTGTCGATCGCACTACGATTAATTTAGCAGTTGCTAATATCGCTCTCGGATTGTTTACTCAATTGTTGGGTGATGTGTGGCGGCGCCGCCACCGCGAGCAAACAATTTTACCTAGCATTCATGTTATACCTTTGGTTTACGGGGTATTGGGTTTAACTTTCCGATCGCACACTTTTGCGAATTGGACTGGTTTAACTGTGTTGGGTGCGTCTTTAATTGCGATCGGCATTGGTAGGCGGGAGCCCGAATTCAAACCTTTGGTTTATTTAGGATTAATTGGCGTCTCCGTTGCTGCTTACGAATCGCTACTATATCAACTTTTTCAAACACCAGGAGGAGCTTTTGGAGATGGCTTAATTGTCCTGGCCACTCTCGGCACAACTTTAACATATATCTATCGCATTTTATCTCCTTGGCTCAGCAATTATTTACATTTAACTAATGCAGAGTTAAAAATATTTGCTCACCTGCACTGGGTTTTGAGCAGTTTGCTGCTGATTTGGGCTTCTGTGAATGATATTAAATCCGGCTTAAGTTTAGGATTAGTCACTGGTGCTTTATTAGTTCAATACGCTTTCTTGCAAGGGCGCAATAATCTCGATCGCCAATGGGCAGAAATTTGGATTTACTTGGGCTGGCTAGAAGCCTTTGGCCTCCGGCTTTATTGGATCAATACGCCTTTAGTTAAGTATATTTCCGGGCCGCTGGGGCCTTGGAAAGTTGCCCTCGCTTCTCTATTTGCCTATTTCATTTACATTTTGCCTTGGGACAACTGGGGTTGGTCAAAAAAACCTTGGCAGGTAATTGCTTCGCTGATTCCAATAGTTGCTATTTTGGAAAGTCCGGCTAAGTTTTATCCGATTAGCTTGCTGGTAGCTGCTACCTTCTATTTTTTCCTGGCTTGGGAAAGGGAGGAAGTCCGTTTTACCTATGTGAGTGTGGCAATAATTGACTGGATAATGCTGCGCTGGTTCTGGCAAATAGGATTGACTCAGCCAGAGTTTTATGTTACTCCTTTAGGACTTTCTTTACTTTACATTACTCAGTTTGACAGCACTCTCAAATTACCAGCAGAAAAACCGCTGCGCCACACTCTCCGAATGCTCGCAACTGCGCTGATTTGCGGGCTGCCTCTTTTTACTCAGCAAAGCCACGGTTTAGTTGCGGGAGCTTTTAGTTTGGTGGCGATTGCAGCGGGTTTGGCGCTGCGAGTTCGGGCATTTTTGTTTGTGGGAACGGCTGTATTTTTAATCAATGTTTTCTATCAGTTGGTGGTTCTGATATTTGATTATCCGCTGATTAAATGGGCGATTGGTTTGGCTTTTGGGATTGTGTTTATTTGGATTGCTGCTACTTTTGAAACGCGGCGCGATCGCATTTCTGCTTTTGTACAGCATTGGGTTGTGCAATTACAATCGTGGGATTAGATTCAGCGATAAGGATCGCGAATTAAATAATTTACACAAGTTTGTGGGATGGGCGTCCCGCCCGCCCTTTCTGGACGGGCGGGACGCCCATCCCACAAGAACCATCAAAATTCTAAGTTATTTAATTCTCATTCCTAAGTTGCTTTTTTTTTACTGGTATTTTTTAATTAAAAACCCGGTTTCTCGAAGAAACCGGGTTTTTAATCAACAGTATTTATCCGTTGGTAGAGTGCATTAATGGCTTAATGCGAATTCGGGCAATTTTGGCTCAGATGAACCATCGGGCACTACCTTAACCTGACCGTTTTCATCCACATCAACGATCGCCTTTTGACCGTCTTTCAGCTTCCCAGACAGCATTTCCTCAGCCAGTACATCTTCCAACAACCGCATGATTGCGCGGCGCAAAGGTCGAGCACCGTAGCTGGGATTGTAGCCTTCTGTAACTAACAAGTCCTTGAATCGGTCTGTCACCGACAAAGTAATACCCTGTTCTGTTAAGCGGCTGAAGACTTGCTGCAACATAATGTCCGCAATCTGCTTCACTTCTTCCCTGTTCAACTGGCGGAAGACGATAATCTCATCCAAGCGGTTGATAAATTCGGGACGGAAAAACTGTTTCAGTTCTTCGTTTACCAAGCTGCGAACGCGGTTGTACTGCCCGTCTGCGGCACTTTCAGCAAACTCGAAACCGAGACCGCCGCCGCCTTTTTCAATCACTCGCGAACCGATGTTTGAGGTCATGATCAGCAGGGTATTCTTAAAGTCTACTGTCCGACCTTTAGCATCAGTTAAGCGGCCGTCTTCCAAGATTTGCAGCATCATGTTGAAGACATCCGGGTGAGCTTTTTCGATTTCGTCGAACAAGATGACTGTGTAAGGACGGCGCCGGACTGCTTCTGTTAGTTGGCCGCCTTCGTCGTAGCCGACGTAACCCGGAGGCGAACCGATGAGTTTGGAAACCGTGTGGCGTTCCATGAATTCGGACATATCTAACCGAATCATGGCTTCTTCGGAACCGAAGAAATATGTTGCTAGGGCTTTTGTAAGTTCCGTTTTGCCCACGCCTGTGGGGCCGGAAAAGATGAAACTGGCGATCGGGCGATTGGGATTTTTCAAGCCTACCCGCGCGCGACGGATGGCCCTAGAAACTGCGCTGACAGCTTCTTCTTGACCGATCAAGCGCTGGTGCAAAGTATCTTCCATGTGCAGCAGCAATTCCGATTCGGATTCTGTCAGCTTGCTGACTGGTACTCCCGTCCAATTAGCCACGATGTGGGCGATGTCTTCTTCGGTGACGATGGGAGAAGTTTTGAGTTGGCTTTTGTTGATCGTAGCTTCGGCGATTTCGGCTTCAATTTCTAATTCGCGATCGCGCAATTTTCCAGCTTTGTCGAAGTCTTGCTCGCGCACGGCTGCATCTTTTTCTTTTGTTACTGCAGGCAGTTGCTTTTTGAGCTCTTTAACTTCGGGGGGGGTTTGCGAATTCATCACGCGGACGCGGGAACCTGCTTCGTCAATTAAGTCGATCGCCTTGTCTGGCAAAAACCGATCGTTAATGTATCTGTCTGACAGTGTGGCCGCTGCTTCTAAAGCTGCGTCGGAAATTGTCAGTCTGTGATGCTGTTCGTAAGCCGATCGCAAGCCGTACAATATTTCTATTGTTTCAGCCACGCTCGGTTCACCGACTTTGATCGGTTGGAAGCGCCGTTCTAAGGCAGCGTCGCGCTCGATGTGCTTGCGATATTCGTCCAAGGTTGTTGCGCCGACACACTGCAATTCGCCTCTGGCAAGGGCTGGTTTGAGCATATTGGATGCGTCCATGCTACCTTGAATTGCGCCTGCACCGACTAAGGTGTGAATTTCATCGATGACCAGAATGATGTTGCCGGCCGCGCGAATTTCGGCCATGATTTTCGTCAGCCGTTCTTCAAATTCGCCTCGGAACTTTGTACCAGCAATCAGCGAACCCATATCGAGGCTGATTACTTGTTTGTCTTCTAAAATTTCCGGGACGTTTCTGTTAACAATTCGCTGGGCTAGGCCTTCGGCGAGGGCTGTTTTGCCTACTCCCGGTTCGCCTACTAACACTGGATTGTTCTTCGTGCGGCGGCCGAGCACTTGGATCACGCGCTCGATTTCATTTTCGCGGCCCACGACGGGATCGAGTTTGCCTGCTGCGGCTAACTTGGTCAGGTTTGTGCCAAATTCTTCTAAAGTCGGGATTTTGCGATCGCCACTATCTCCCCTACCTCCGGGTACCGCCGCGACTTCTCCCACGGCACGAATTACCTGGGTGCGGACTCTCTGGCGATCGATTCCCAAGTTTTGCAGCACCTTCGCCGCCACCCCTTCATCGTCCTGAATCAGCCCTAGCAGGATGTGCTCGGTGCCGATGTAATTGTGCCCTAACTGCCGCGCTTCGTTGAGGGCCGTCTCAAAAATGCGCTTGACGCGGGGTGTGAAAGGAATTTCTGGCGGGAGGAACCCGGAACCTCTACCGATGATATTTTCGATTTCATTGCGTGCCTCTTTCAAGTTGAGGCCCATATCCAGTAATACTTTTGCAGCGATGCCAGTGCCTTCGCCGACGAGTCCCAGAAGAATTTGCTCGGTGCCTACAAAATTGTGACCGAGGCGCCGCGCTTCCTCTTGGGCTAGCATGATTGCTTTAATGGCTTGTTCTGTAAAGCGTTCAAACATATTTTTTCTATCCTACTGTCTTGGCGAGGGCTGTATCGCTGCTGGTGAGGAGCGATTTGGAACACTACACAAATTATAGATGTAAATTTTTGTGTATTTCGTTCTCTAACAATGTATCTTGCTAAGGGGGTAGGGACAGTGGGGAGACCCGAATAGTAGGGGTGTGGTTGCCGTCCGCTGTCGATCGGATATTAATTGAGAATAATAGTAGCAAAATGGCTGGATTGCATGAATAATATCATTGTTATGTATAAATCATATTCTTGTTCCAGTAAATTAAGCTTGATTTTTGTTTGCCTAAGTACATGGTTGAATGAAGCATATAACAGTTGCCATGTCAAGATTTTTGACTGTTGAGGGAGGGTGGTAGTGCCGTCAGCCAACAGCCCACAGTCAACAGCGAACACAGACTAGAATCACATATATTTTCAACTCTCAGCAGAACTCCATGCAATTTCTCTCGCAATACCAAATCCACTCCACTCTCCACGAAGGTATCGAAACGATTATTTATCGAGGAAAAATCCCCACCCACCAGGATACAACCGTACTCAAAATCCTGAAAGCTGAATATCCCACCCTCGATGCAATTACCCGGATCAAGCACGAGTATCGCATTCGCCAACATTTAGACCATCCGGGCCTAGTTAAAGTCCTTAGCCTAGAAACCTTTGACAACCGTCTCGGCTTGCTTTTAGAAGACTTTGATGGCGAATCTCTCGATCGCCTCCTGTCCCGACAAAAGCTCGAAGTCATCACCTGTTTGAGGTTGGGCATTCAACTCATAAAAGCCTTAGAATATCTGCACCTTCAAAAAATTATTCACAAAGATATTAAGCCTAGCAATATCATCATCAACAGCGAAACAGGAATTATTAAACTGACAGATTTCGGGATTGCTTCACGATTGTCCAAAGAAAATCCCCAAATAAATAATATTAACTCTATAGTCGGTACTTTTGCTTATATGTCTCCCGAACAAACCGGGAGAATGAACCGCACCCTCGACTACCGCACCGACTTTTATTCTATCGGGATTACCTTATATGAAATGCTGACAGGTCAATTACCATTTATGAGTAACGACCCTTTAGAAATAGTTTACAGTCACATAGCTTCTCAAGCAATTTTACCGGAGCAAATTAAGTCCGACATTCCACCAGCAATTTCACAAATTGTGATGAAATTAATGGCTAAAAATGCCGAAAATAGATATCAAACAGCAGGCGGATTGTTAGCGGATTTAGAAAATTGTTTGCATCAGTTAGAAACTACAGGCAAGATAGTCTATTTTACGCCCGGAAACTTAGATATATTGAGTCAGTTGTTGATTCCTCAAAAATTGTACGGTCGCGAAAAACAAGTCAGCGAACTATTGGCAGCATTTGAACGTGTAGCTAATCCTTGCGAAGAAAATTATTCCCCTTCCCAAATTGAACTGATATTAGTGTCGGGTTATGCAGGTATAGGCAAATCGGCCGTAGTTAGCGAAATTCAAAAACCCATCACCAGACAGCGGGGTTATTTTATTTCAGGTAAATTTGACCAATTCAAGCGGAATATACCTTACGCATCTTTAATTCAAGCTTTTCAATCTTTGATCCAGCAGTTACTTACGGAAAATATCAAAAAATTACAAGATTGGCAAGATAAACTTTTAGCCGCACTAGGCGATGCCGGACAAGTAATTATTGACGTGATTCCCGAACTAGAATTGGTAATTGGCAAACAGCCTGCGGTTGCGGAACTTGCCCCCACAGAAGCACAAAACCGCTTTAACAGGCTATTCAAAGAATTTATCCACGTATTCGCGCGAAAAGAGCATCCCTTAGTCATATTTATCGATGACTTGCAGTGGTCAGATTCAGCGACATTGAAATTAATGGAATTGCTGGCGACTGACCCAGATAGCAGATATTTACTATTAATTGGAGCCTATCGAGACCATGAAGTTAGCTCTACCCATCCTTTAATGCAAACAGTAGAGTACCTTCAAAAAACGGGGATTATTCTCCACAATTTAGTGCTGGAACCTCTTTCTTTAGCTCATGTGACTGAGTTAATTTCTGAGACATTGAATGACTCAGAAAGAATTCAACCTTTAGCGGAGTTAATTTGGAATAAGAGTGGTGGCAATCCTTTTTTCTTGACGCAATTGCTCAACACTCTTTATCAAGAAAAACTTTTGAGATTTGACTTTCCCAGGCTGCTGTCTCCCGGAATAAAAGGGCAGTGGCAGTGGAACATTGAGGATATTCACGCTATTGGCATCACAGATAAGAGTGTAGTTGAACTGGTAGCCAGTCGGATTCAACAATTGCCAGAGACTACACAACAAGTTTTGAAATTGGGGGCTTGTGTTGGGGACAAATTCACTTTAGATGTTCTCTCTACTGTCAACGCAAAATCTCCGTCAGTCACTGCGACTGAACTCTGGGATGCGTTGCAAGCGGGGTTAATACTTCCCTTGAATGAGAGTTACCTCATTCCTTTATTTTTAGATGGAGAAGCCGGATTTAATTTAACTTTCGATTCTTCGCGAATCGGCTATAAATTTTTGCACGATCGCGTCCAGCAAGCTGCATATTCGCTGATTCCTGATAATGAAAAGAAAGCCACTCATCTTAGCATCGGTAAATTGTTGTTTGAAAATACGCCACCCGATAAAGTAGAAGAGAAAATTTTTGATATTATCAACCAGTTGAATGTAGGAAGTGAGTGTCTAAGCCTGCCATCAGAAAAAGAGGAATTAGCAGGATTAAATTTAATGGCTGGACATAAGGCAAAAGCAGCTAACGCTTATGAACCCGCTGTTAAGTATTTGAATGTGGGAATTTCCTTATTAGCACCTGATAGCTGGGATCGCAACTATAGCATGACGCTGCGGCTGTATGTAGAGACGCTGGAAGCGGAATATTTAAACACCAATTTCGAGCAAGCAGAAAATTTGGCAGAAGTGGTTTTGCGATCGGCTAAAAACCAGCTTGACATAGTGAAAGTGTATCAGCTAAAGATCCTATTTTATCAGGCTCAAAGCCAGATGCTAAAAGCTGTTGAAACAGGTTTAGAAGTGCTGGAAATGCTGGGAGTAAACCTATTAGATAGCCCAACCATTGCAGTGCCCAAATTGCCGCGAATTGAGGAATTAGAAAACCTGCCAGTTATGACAGATCCTTATCAACTGGCAACTATGGAAATCCTGACAGCCCTCTATCCTCCTGCTTATATTGCCAAACCAGAAATTGTGTCCTCCCTCGTCTTGACTATGGTTAATCTTTGTATCGATCGGGGTCATTCAGCATTAGCTACTTTTCCCTATACTCTTTATGGAATGATGCTGTGCGGCATCGAAGGCGACATCGAAGCGGGCTACTACGCTGGGCTAATCGCTTTAAAGCTGCTAGAACAATTTAATGCTAGCCAACAGAAAGCTAAGGTTTATGTAATGTTTAATGGTCATATAAGAATATGGAAAGAGTCTACTAAAAATACACTTGCTTCCTTTCTAGAAGGAAGGAATTTTGCTCTGGAAAGTGGTGATTTAGAATGGGCAATTTATAACTCTAAGCACTATATTACTAATTTATTTCTGGTGGGAGAACCGCTAGAATATGTCACGGAAAAACAAATCATTTATATGGATTTTTTGATAAAAAATAAACACAAATTTGCCATAGGTTATGCTAAAGTTTGGCAATTACTTGCTTCAAGCTTAAGAAGCAAAACAGCAGATCAAGTACGATTAGTTAGCGACAGGTTGGATGAACCTGCTGTGATGTCGCGTTGGCAGAAAGAAAATAATCGAATGTCGCTGTTTGCAGCTTATGTTGCTAAATTGATGCTGCTTTATTTACTTAAAGATTATGCTGCGGCTGTTGCCAGCGGTAAATTAGCGGCAGAATATGCAGATGGGGCGATCGGCTTAATCACTGTTGGGGTACACAATTTCTACTATTCGCTGGCTATCCTCGCTCACTATCCTGACAGTGACAATCAAGAAGCAGACTTAGCTATTGTTAACTCTAATCAGCAAATTATGAAAAAGTGGGCATACCATGCACCCATGAATTATCAGCACAAGTACGAGTTAGTTGAAGCTGAGAAAGCTCGACTTTTCAGCGATAAACTTGCAGCTATGGATTATTATGACTTAGCTATTAAAGGAGCGGCTGCTAACGGTTACATCCAAGAAGAAGCATTAGCTTATGAATTAGCGGGAGAGTTTTATCAATCTTGGGATAAAGAGATAATTGCTCGAACTTATGTGAGAAAAGCTTATTATGCCTACATCCGCTGGGGAGCTACAGCAAAAGTTAAATACTTAGAATCCCGTTATCATTATTTAGTCGATCGCAATCAAGAAGCAATATATAAAAATGTGGTCACGACTGCCACAACTACTATCAACAATAGTTTGGTGCTGGATTTACCAACTGTTGTCAAAGCATCTCAAGCTGTTTCGAGCGAAATTATCCTCAGCCGTTTGCTAGAGAAACTCGTACAGCTTGTGAAGGAAAACGCAGGCGCTCAAAAAGTATTATTTCTTGCCCAGACAGGTAATCAATTATTCATAGAAGCTGGACTTACAGGTGAGTTTAATGATGTCACTCTGTTGCAATCTCTCCCTATTGCGGAATCTGATCTCCTCCCAATTTCCTTAATTGACTATGTAGAAAGAACCAGAAAATACTTAGTTTTAGATGATGCTACACGATCCGATCAATTTCAATATGACCCGTATATTGCGAGCAATCACCCCCTGTCTATCCTGGTATTGCCAATTATCCATCAAGGCAACCTTACGGGAATGTTTTATTTAGAAAATAATTTAACCAAAGGTGCTTTTACTAGCGACAGGCTTGAACTTTTGGGAATATTGTCTGCACAAGCAGCTATTTCTCTAGAAAATGCCCGTTTTTATACTATTCTGGAAACGCGAGTAGCGCAAAGAACTGAGAAATTGCATACTGCATTGGAAGAACTTCGCCACACTCAATTGCAGCTAATTCAAAGTGAAAAAATGTCCAGTTTAGGGCAAGTGGTCGGGGGAATTGCTCACGAAATTAATAACCCGATTAACTTTATTTATGGAAATTTATATTACACCAATGAATACGCTGAAAACTTACTAAATTTACTACGTTTATACCAAAATAATTACCCAAATCCCGTGCAAGAAATAGTCAATGAAACAGAGCAAATAGATTTAGATTTTTTGATGACTGATTTCACTAAAATGATAGAGTCAATGAGATTTGGGGCTGCGAGAGTTCGCGATATTGTGCTGTCGCTGCGAAACTTTTCTCGGCTAGATGAATCAGATAGAAAATGGGTTAATCTCCACGAAGGTATCGACAGCACGTTGATGATTTTGGATCACAAATTAATTGAGATTCAAGTGATCAAGGAGTACGGCAATTTGCCTTTAGTTAACTGCTATCCGGGAGAAATTAATCAGGTATTTATGAATGTACTGACTAATGCGATTGATGCTTTGTCTCGCGAAAGAGGGAAAGAATTTGACTCGACAATTCAGATTTGGACTGAAGTCGCCGAAGGAAATCAAGTAGCGATTCGCATTGTTGATAATGGTGTGGGGATGAGTTCGGAGGTACTGGGTAAAATATTTGACCCGTTTTTTACTACTAAAGAGGTAGGTAAGGGGACGGGTTTGGGATTGTCTATCAGTTATCAAATTGTGGTTGAACAACATGGAGGAAAGTTAATTGGCAAGTCGGAACCCGGAGAGGGAAGCGAGTTTACTATACTGCTGCCGTATTGATGAATTAAAGCCATCGTGAAAGCAACTGTTCAATTACTTTCACAAAGCCGATCGCAATTTGAATCAACGGCCAACCCACAAAACAAATTAACACCGCCCAGCGAGTTTGAATATCCAAACCTTGGCGAACCGCCACAATTACAGCTAGCAAACTCCACACAGCTAATATCCGCTCTATTCCTTCTCCCAGCAAGGGAATTAAGGTTAAGAAATTCAGCACTTGGGGCGCGTAAGCAAACCCGATCGGAACCAACAACTCCCTATAAGCTACGTGACCCGGTTTCAGCCACTCCCCGATTTTAAAGATAGTGAAAGTCCAAAAATAATAACCCCCCGCGATTGCCAAACCATCTATCCAAAGTGCTAAAAATAACACTGATAGCTCAGTTCGATTGATTAACAAAATGACGGCACTGCCCAAAACGCGGGACAGCGCAGCTAAAATTACAATTGTTAAAGCTATCCGCTTAGTTCTGCGAGTGTAGGGAGTTTTTTCGTAAAAATTGCCATTCAAAGAAAGTGCGTTCCAAAGCGTTGCCCCCAAGCCTGCAATTGAATCTTCTCCCTTCACGTTGAACTCCTGCTCCTCAAGATAGTTGACAACTTTTACAAAATAAGCTCTAATACAGCAGAATCACCGAACTATTTCTAGGTAATTAGGTAATTAATTGGCATTCTACCAGATTTTATTAAATGCTAAGATTGATTTTACGGATACTTGCATGGCTGCGCGGGGGAAGTTTAAATTTGTTGCTCATCGCAGGCGTAATCCTGTTAGTTTGGGGCATTCTTTCGCCGGTGGGAACTGTTATATGGTGGCTGAATCAAAGTGCCGAAACGTTTGGTATCAAGAAAAATCCGCCGGAGATATTGCCCTCAAACAAGGGCAATTTAGAAGCCCGCAAGTCTTCGCCGATCAATTGTTATATAATCTTTTTACCGGGAGTTGGCGATTTTTCGGGGGATGAATTAACCCCTGGTGAAGAGTTTTTTCTCAAGCGTTTAGTGAAAAGTCACCCGCAGTGCGTAGCAGTGGGCGATGTTTTTCCTTATTCAGCCTCTAACAAAAGTTTAGGAGGAGAGCGGTGGCTAGCTCCTTTTTGGCGGTTTGCAGAACAGGCAAAAAGCGGGCCGATTGCGGGGGATATATTCATTAAAATTCGCAATCTCTGGAGGTTTGCCATTTCTCTAGATTATCGCTACGGGTTTGCATACAATCAGGGAATGGCTAAGGCAATTATCGATCGCATGAATGCTCAATCTCCCATTTCAGTTAATCCTCAACAACCTTTGAAAGTTATTTTAATTGGCACTAGCGGCGGCGCCCAAGTTGCTTTGGGTGCTACTCGCTATCTTAAAGAATGGCTGAAGGCAGAAATTACGGTTGTTTCGGTTGGAGGCGTGTTTTCGGGAGAAAATGGTTTTGCAGAGGCCGATCGCATTTTCCACTTTCGCGGCACTCGCGATTCAATTGAGGATATTGGCGGCATAGTTTTTCCGAGTCGCTGGTACTGGTACGCGACTTCTCCTTTCAACCAAGCTCGTTTGCAAGGCCGCTATGCAGCAGCTTTGAGCGGCCCTCACAAGCACGACGGCGATGAGGGATATTTTGGGGAAAATCTAGCAGCGGACGGTAAAAAGTATGTAGATATAACCCTGGACAAAATTAATCAATTACCTGTTTGGTCTGAGGGTGCGCGCGATTGATGAGTTCTTGCATATTCGATATTCATTAGTTATTAATTGTGTCATTGTTGGTTGTGCGTCCCTTGAAGCTTGGCCTTGTTGGCTTCCAGTCTCTACCTCCAATTCCCAATTCCCTGTTTGGCCGATGCCCAATTCCCAATTCCCAATTCCTAATTCCCTATTATCAATGTCTCGACCAACATTATATATTGCCATCACAAATCACGGATTCGGGCACGCTGTCCGAGTCTCCTCCGTAGCTGCAAAAATTCAAGAATTAAATCCAGATATCTTACTAATTATCACAACAACAGCACCTCGCTGGCTGCTAGAATCTTATATTACGGGCGACTTTATCCACCGTCCCCGCGCTTTTGATGTCGGAGTCGTGCAAGCTGACAGTTTGAATATGGATAAAGACGCGACGCTGGAAAAATTGCGGGAAATTCGGAAAAAGCAAAATTCCCTAATTGCCAGCGAAGTTAATTTTATCAAGCAAAATCGGGTGGGTTTGGTGCTGGCAGATATTCCTCCTTTGGCAACGCGAATGGCAGCAGCGGCTGGGGTTCCTTGCTGGATGATGAGCAATTTTGGGTGGGATTTTATCTATCGCGATTGGGGCGGGGAATTTCTAGAAATGGCAGATTGGATTGGTGAGTGTTTCGGAATGTGCGATCGCCTTTTTCGTCTTCCTTTGCACGAACCGATGCCAGCTTTCCCAAATATTCAAGATGTGGGCTTGACTGGCGGCAATCCTCGCTACAGTAACGAAAAAATTCGGGAAGTATTCGGCATCGAAACACCGCTGGAAAAAACTGTATTGTTGACTTTCGGCGGATTGGGTTTAGAGGAAATTCCTTATCAAAATTTACAGCAATTTAGCGACTGGCAATTTATTACTTTTGATGCGGGCGCTCCCGATTTGCCGAATTTGATTAAAGTCAAAAATCAGGAGTTTGCAAAATCTCTCCCGATTTTACCCCGTCCGGTTGATATTATGCCTGTCTGCGGGCGCTTAGTTTCTAAACCGGGATACAGCACTTTTGCGGAAGCTTTGCGCTTGGAAATACCTGTTGTTTCTATAAGGAGAGAAGGTTTTGCAGAAGCTGCGGTGTTGCTGGAAGGGATTCAAAATTATGCGGAACATCAAATTTTGACGGCGACGGAGTTTTTTGAGGGGGATTGGGAGTTTTTGCGACAACCGCTGCATCCCCCCTGTTTGTCGGATAAATTGGATAAAAATGGTACGGAGGATGTCGCCCAAGCTGTTGTAGACTATTTTTATTAGACCTCGACCGAATAGTAAGTTTTGAACAGGCAGGATGCCTGTTCCACAATAATTATTGGAGAGGTCTAATATACCAGTAGTGGTAGTAGTGGTAGTGGTAGGTTGTGCCCGTGGGGAGCATCTCAGTTTTGCATTTACAGTGCGAGCGTCCCCGCTCGCGTATTGTACAATACGCGAGCGGGGAC